>JAEWAG010000265.1 GCA_023391775.1 Pseudomonadota bacterium
GTTGCGGCCGGAGGCCTTGGCCCGGTAAAGCGCCGTGTCGGCCGCGCGCAGCAGGTCGTCGGTGCGCCCACCCCGGGCGGGGCGGATCGCGGCCGCGCCGACGCTGACGGTGATCGTGTCACCCACGCTGGAGGCCCGGTGCGGAAGGCCGCACGCGCGGATCTCGGCAACCATGCGCCAGGCCATTTCCAGCGCATCGTCGGCGTCGCAGTCTGGCAGCAGCACGGCGAATTCCTCGCCGCCGTAGCGCGCGGTGAGGTCGCCGCCGCTGCGGGTGACCCCCGCCAGGCGCGCGGCCACGGTCGCCAGCGCGGCGTCGCCGCCGAGGTGGCCGTAGCTGTCGTTGTAGGCCTTGAAGTCGTCCACATCGACCAGCAGCACCGCCAGCGGCGCATCGCGCCGGGCATGGTCGGCCCAGGCCAGCTGCAGGCGCCGGTTGAACTCGCCGCGGTTGGCGATGCCGGTGAGGGCATCACTGGAGGCGATGCGCTGCAGGCGCGTGTTGGCCTCGCGCAGGGCATCGGTGTGCTGGGCCACCTCGCGGGTCAGCTGCTGTTCGCGGGCATGGGCGGCGCGCAGTCGGACGCGCACGGCCAGCAGCACCAGCCCGGCCAGCGCCAGCACTGCCAGGCCGCGCAGCCACCAGGTCTGGTGCCAGCGCGGCAGCAGGGTGAAGTGCACGCGGCTGCCCTCGTTGTTCCACACGCCGTCGTTGTTGCTGGCCACCACGCGGAATACGTAATCGCCCGGCGGCAGGTTGGTGTAGTGCGCGGTCCGGGTGTTGCCGGCCTCGGTCCAGCCGCGGTCGAAGCCCTGCAGGCGGTAGCGGTATTGCACCGCCGAAGGGGCGACATAGCTCATTGCCGCGAAGTGCAGCTCCAGGCGGTCGATGTCCGGGCCCAGCCGGCCCGGGGAGACCGGATCCACTTCGACGCCGTCGACCAGCAGCCGTTCCACCGCCACCGGGGGCGGCTGCGGATTGCCATGCATGCGCCACGGGTCGACCACCACCACGCCCTTGGCGGTGCCGAACCACATGCGCCCATCGGCCGTGCGCCCGGCGGGCGTCTGCGAGGCGCCATTGCCCTGGGCGTTGAGCATGCCGTCGGCGGCGCCGTACCAGCGCAGGCGGATGGACCCGACCTCGCCACGGTCCAGCGCGTCGATGTCGGCCACGGCGATGCGCCCGATGCCGCGGTTGGAGCTGAACCAGAAGTGGCCCTGGCCATCGTCCAGCAATGCGAACACCGCATCGCCGTGGAAGCCTGCACGCTCGCCGTAGCGGGTCACCACGCCATCGCGGATGCGCACGATACCGGTACTGGTGCCGAGCCACATGCCACCCTGGGCGTCGCGGTGGACGGCGAACACGCTGGTGCCGGGCAGGCCATCGGTGCCGCAGCGGTCCAGTACGCCCTCATGCAGGCAGCGCAGGCCGCTGCGCAGGCCGATCCACAGCCGGCCGCCGGGATCCTCGTACAGGGCGCGCGTGTCATCGCCGCGGGTCTGCTGCAGAACGTGAACCTGGTCGCCGTCGATCCGCGCCACGCCCTGCAGGGTGCCGGTCCACATGCCACCGGCACGCGCCGGGGCGAACGCGAACACGATGGTCCCGGGCATGCCCTGGTCCAGATGGAAATGGCGGGCCTTGCCACCGCGGTCGAAGCGCACCACGCCCTCGGTGCCGCCCACCCACAGCTGGCCTCGCGCGTCGCTGAGGATGGCGCGGACCAGCTGGCTGGGCAGCTGCTGGTTGTACGCCTCGGCCGGCTCCAGCAACGGCTCGCGGTAGCGCGCCAGGCCGCCGCCATCGGTGCCGATCCAGAGCGTGCCGTCGGCGGCGGCGTGCACGGCACGCACCGCGTTCGACTTCAGGTTGCCGGTCACGGTGACCAGCTTGGACTGGCTCAACCGGTGCACGCCGCTGGAGGTGGTGCCGATCCAGAGGCTGCCTTCGCGATCCTCGAGCATCGAGCGCACGGTCTCGCCCTGCAGTCCCTCCAGGGTGTTGTCGCAGGCAAAATCATCGGCGGCCAGGCGGCACAGGCCTCCATCGAGCGGGGCGAACCAGACTGCGCCCTGGCGGTCGCCGTAGAGCGTGTAGATGCGGCTGTCATCCAGCGCGGCCAGGCGCCGGTCACGGTGGAAGCGGCCGCCACGGAAGAAGGCCGGGCCGTTCTGGGTGCCCACCCAGGTGGTGCCGGCGGCATCCACCGAGAGGCTGTAGACCGCGTTGCTGGGCAGGCCGTCGCGCTCCTCGTACAGGCGGGTGCGTCCGTCCTGCCAGTGCACCACGCCCACCCCGTCGGCGGCGATCCACACGCTGCCGGCGCGGTCGGCGACGATGGCGCGGTAGAAGCCGCGCGGCGGGAAGCCGTCGCGGTCGCCGAGCATCCGCGGCTGGCCGTCGACCATGCGCACGACCCCGGCGTTGGTGGTCAGCCACCAGGCGCCGCTGCTGTCGGCCACGATCCCGAACACGCTGTCGCTGCCCTCGGGCAACGGTACCTGGCGCAGCTCGCGGCCGCGCCGGTGGTACAGCCCGCCATTGAGGGTTCCCACCCACAGCCCGTCGGCGCCATCGGCGGCCACGGCGGTGATCGCCGAGCTGGCCAGCACCGGCGCATTGCGCGGCTCGATGGTGTCGAAGCCCGCCCCGCTGTGGCGCACCAGGCCGGCGTAGGTGGAAAGCCAGATCGCGCCGTCGGCGTGCTGGGCCAGGCTCAGCACCGTGCCCTGCGGCAGCTGGTTCTCGTACCAGACATGGTGGAACTGGCCGATCGGCCGGTCCGGATCCAGCGCCAGGGCACTGCCAGTGGCGAAGAACGAGAAAATGGCGCACAGCGCCATCACGCGGAGGCGCTTGGCCTCACGCAGCATGCGGTGTTCCAGACATCAGCCCCCCTGACCGATTGCGCCCACATGGTAGCAAGCGCGGCGGGCCCGGGGAGGGTGCGACCTCGCCGGAGCCTGGCTCAGCCGCGTACCGCGGCCTCGATCGCGGCCACGTCGATCCTGCCCATCCGCATCATCGCCTCGAATGCGCGCCGCGCCACTGCGCGGTCCGGGTGGGCGAGGGCATCGGTCAGCACCCGCGGGGTGATCTGCCAGTTCACGCCCCAGCGGTCCTTGCACCATCCGCACGCGCTCTGGCGCCCGCCGTTGCCGACGATCGCGTCCCAGAGCCGGTCGGTTTCGGCCTGGTCATCGGTCGCGACCTGGAAGGAGAAGGCCTCGGTCTGCGGGAACGCGGGGCCGCCGTTGAGCCCCAGGCAGGCAATGCCGATCACGCTGAACTCGACGGTGAGCACATCGCCGGCGCTGCCGGACGGGTAGTCCGCAGGCGCATGGTGCACGGCGCGCACCTGGCTGTCGGGGAAGGTCTGCGCGTAGAAGGTGGCCGCTTCCAGCGCGGTGCCGTCGAACCACAGGCAGACGGTGTTCTTCGGAGCCATGGCGGGCCTCGGGTCGGGATGGACTGGAGCGATGCGCGGGGGCTGCGGGGAACGGGTGGCGCGCCGGCGCGACGATGTTCCCACCACTGGAAACCCGGCGTGTGAGGGCCGCGGCCACCCGGACGGGAGCCGGCGGCGGGCTTCGGGTACCGTGTGCGCCTTGGCCGATGCGCATCTGTTGCCGGCCATCCCTACCGTGCACAGGAGACGATCTTGAACACAGCCATTGCCGACCTTTCCCCGCACGTGGTCCTGGTCACCGGCGGGGCCCGCGGCCTGGGCGCCGCGATCAGCCGGGCCTTCCTGGGGCACGGCGCACGGGTGCTGGTGAACTACCACCACAGCCGCGATGCGGCGCTGGCCCTGCAGGACGAGCTTGGGGCCGGTCAGGTACTGCCGGTGCAGGCCGATGTCACCGATCCGGCCGCGGTCGCGGCGATGGTGGCACAGGCGCAGGCGCACTTCGGGGCGCCGGTGACGGTGGTGGTCAACAATGCCCTGGTCGACTTCGCCTTCGACGGGGACGCCCGCCCGCAGGCGGGCGCGATCGGCTGGGAACGCTTCAACCGCCAGTTAGAAGGTGCGGTGCGCGGCGCCCTCAACACGGTGCAGGCCACCCTGCCGGGCATGCGCCAGGCCGGTGGCGGACGGGTGGTCAACATCGGCACCAACCTGTTCCAGAACCCGGTGGTGCCTTACCACGACTACACCGCGTCCAAGGCGGCGCTGCTGTCGCTGACCCGCACCCTGGCCGCCGACCTTGGCCCGGATGGCATCACCGTCAACATGGTCTCCGGCGGCCTGCTGCGCACCACCGATGCCAGCGCCGCCACGCCGGAGGCGGTGTTCGACCTGATCGCGGCCGGCACGCCGTTGCGCCGGGTGACCACGCCGGCGGAGTTCGCCGACGCGGTGCTGTTCTTCGCCTCGCCGTGGTCGCGCGCGGTGACCGGGCAGAACCTGGTGGTGGACGGCGGCCTGGTCAAGGACTGAGGCCGGCCTGTCTCAGCCGGCCGGATCCAGGCGCAGCAGCCAGCCCTTGCCGTCGCGCATGCCGTCTTCCAGCAGCCACACCGCGCCGTCGGGGCCCTGTTCCACCTCGCGGATGCGCCGGCCCATGTCGAAGCGTTCGGCCTCCCGCGCGGTGGTGCCATCGAATGCCACGCGTATCAGCGCCTTCGACGACAGCCCGCCGATCAGGCCCGAGCCCTGCCAGGCCGGGAAGCGCGCACCGTCGTAGATGACGAAGCCGGCCGGCGAGATCACCGGGTTCCAGGTCACTGCCGGCGCCCGGAATTCGGGGCGGGTGTCGTGGTCAGGGATCGGTCGGCCGTCGTAGTGGTCGCCATTGGAGACCAGCGGGTAGCCGTAGTTGGCGCCGCGCTCGACCAGGTTGAGTTCGTCGCCGCCCTTGGGGCCCATCTCGTGCACCCAGAGCCGGCCCTGGCCGTCGAAGGCCAGGCCGAGCATGTTGCGGTGGCCCAGCGACCATACCTGGGCGGCGGTGCCGCCCTGGTCGGCGAACGGGTTGTCGGCCGGCACGCCGCCATCGTCTTCCAGGCGCACGATCTTGCCGAGGTTGCCACCCATGTCCTGGGCCGGGTCGAACTTCTGCCGCTCGCTGGAGGTGATCCACAGCTTGCCGTCGCGATCAAAAGCGATGCGCTGGCCGAAATGACCCTGTCCGCCAACCTTGGGCTGCTGGCGCCAGATCACCTGCAGCTGCTCCAGGCGGCCGCCATCGCCCTGCGTGACCAGGCGCGCACGCGCAACCGCCGCGCCGGCCGTGCCCGCGTCCCCGGGCTCGCTGTAGCTGAGGTAGACCAGGCCGTTGTCGGCGAACCGGGGATGAAGCACCACGTCGCCCAGGCCGCCCTGGCCGCCGTGCGCCACCGCCGGCACGCCTTCCACCTCGCCGGTCGTGCCGCTGGCCGGATCAAACAGGCGCAGGCTGCCGGCCATCTCGGTCACCAGCAGGCGGCCGTCGGGCAGGAAGGTCATCGCCCATGGCGCCTCGAAACGCGCCACTTCGGCGACGGTGAACGCCTGCCCCGTGGCAGGGGTCGCGGCGGCAGTGGCCGGGCCGGCCTGGGCGGCGAGCGGGACGGTGGCAAGGGCCAGGCCGATACCTGCGGCCACGGCCAGGGACAAGCGGGTCAGGTTCATGGCGTTCTCCCTCGGGTAGATGCGCGGTCAGGCCCGCCACGCTAGCGCGGCGCGGCGATGGAGGTGTCAACGGGCCGATCGACCCAGGCGGGCAGGGCCGGGCGCAGGCGTGCAGTCGCTGCCGGATTGCGGGGGGAGCGGCCGGCGTTATCCGGCATCCGGCGCGCCGCCGTACCGAGGTACGTGGCCAGGGCACCACGGCCATGGTGGCTGCGCCTCGATCGGTGGCGTGGAGAAGATGCCTGGCTTGGCCCCATCCCGGCTCTGACATGGCCGGCGGGGGCCACCCGGCCGAGGCAGTTGCGCCCGCCGGCAGCCGGTCCTTGCCCGGGGCGACGTTGTCCGGGCGAGTTGGCGCGGCGGGTAGGCCGGCAGGACTCAGTCGCCGCCGCTGCGCTCGTCGGAGACGATGCAGCCGTCGACCAGGGTCACGGTGCGGTCGCAGGTCTCGGCCAAGCGCGGGTCGTGGGTCACCACCAGCACCGCGCAGCCGAACTGCTCGTTGAACCGCCGCAGCAGCTTGAACACCTCCGCCGCGGTCTTCGTATCCAGGTTGCCGGTCGGTTCGTCGGCCAGCAGCAGGGAAGGGCGGGTGACCAGGGCGCGGGCGATGGCCACGCGCTGCTGCTGGCCGCCGGACAGCTGGTCCGGCTTGCGGTCGGCGAACTTCTCCAGGCCCACGTCTGCAAGCAGGCCGCGGGCGATGTCCACGGTCTCCCGGTCCGGCTTGCCCTTGGCCACCATCACCGGCATCAGCACGTTCTCCAGCGCAGTGAACGCACCGATCAGATGGTGGAACTGGAACACGAAGCCGATCTGGCGGCCGCGCAGCGCGGTGCGCGCCTCGTCATCCATTTCCCGGGTGGCCTCGCCGCCGAGGAAGAGCTCGCCGGCGGTGGGCGAGTCCAGCAGGCCGACCAGGTTGAGCAGGGTGCTCTTGCCCGAGCCGGACGGGCCGACCAGGGCGGCGAAGTCGGCGCTGTCCAGGCGCAGGTCGATGCCGTGCAGTACCTCGACCTCGTTGGGCTGGCCGATGTTGTAGGACTTGCGCAGGTTGTCCAGGCGCAGGACCTCGCGGACCTCAGGCATGGCGGATGGCCTCCACCGGATCCAGCCGCGACGCGCGCCAGGCAGGCACCAGGGCCGCGCCCATGCCGGCCAGCGTGGCCAAGGCCATGGCCGCCGGCACCAGCGCCGGTGGCAGCACGATGGTGAACAGCTTCGGCCCGAAGCTGTTGAACGAGGCCGCCAGTGCCCAGCCGGCAAGCGCGCCCACCGCCGAGCCGACCAGGCCCAGCACCGCGCCCTGGACCAGGAACACCTGCAGCATCTGCCGCCGGCGCGTGCCCATGGCGCGCAGGATGCCAATCTCGCGGGTGCGCTGGGCCACGCTCACCGCCAGCACGCTGGCAATGCCCAGCGCCACCGAGATGGCAACGAAGAAGCTGATCATGTTGGTGGACATGCTCTGCGAGGTCAGCGCGTTCATCAGCTGGGCGTTGCTCTCCATCCAGCTCTCGGCCTTGAGCCGGGTCAGCCCGCGGATGCGCGCGGCCGCCTGGTCGGCGGCGAACACGTCCTCCACGGTCACATCGATGACGGTCACACCGCCGGGCAGGGCCAGCAGCGACTGCGCCTGCTTCAGGTCCACGTACACGTAGCGCGCGTCCAGTTCGCGCACGCCCAGCTCGAAGATGCCGGCCACGTTGATCACCGCCTCGCGGCCATCGCCGGCATCCAGGCGCAGCTTGCCGCCGGTACGCAGGCCGAGGTCCTCGGCCAGCTGGCGCCCGACCACGCCGTTGCCGGAACCGACCTCGAGCCGGCCTTCGACCATGTTCTCCTGCAGCGGGATCACCCGCAGGTAGCGCTGCAGGTCGACGCCGACCAGCGCCACTGATTCGGCCGCATCACCGCGGCGCCCGAACGCCGGGCCCGAGACCACCGGCGACACCGCGGTGACCGCGGGCAGGCGCTCGATCACATCGCGCACCTGCAGCCAGTTGTCGATCGGACGCAGCGACTGCGGCCGCGGGTCCTCCAGCACCAGCTGCACGGTGCCGGCCGGTGCCGGTGCGATGCGGTTGACCTCACGCGGTGCTTCCACCCGCACGTGGGCCTGGGTGCCGAGCGTGCGCTCCACCAGGTTCTGCTGCAGCCCGGAGATCAGCGCGGTGACGAACACGATCACCGACACGCCCACGGCGATGCCGAACAGGATCAGCAGCGACTGCGCCCGGCCCTGGCGCAGGAAGCGCATGGCGATGGTGGTCTCGATCCACATCGCTCAGGCGGCGCCCGCGGCCGGCGCCCCGCCGCCGGGACCGTCATCGGATCCGCCATCCGCGCCGCCGTCGGCCCCGTCTTCGGCACCACCGCCGGCAGGCGCGATCCCGGCAGGCTGCGCGGGCGGCAGCTC
>JAEWAG010000268.1 GCA_023391775.1 Pseudomonadota bacterium
GCGTATCGGCCCGCTTCCCAAGTCCGAGATGACCAAGTCCGAACTGATCGAGATACTGGCCCGTCGCCAGTCGCACCTGAAGGCCGAGGACGTCGACCTCGCCGTCAAGTCGCTGCTGGAAATGATGGCCGGCTCGCTGGCCTCCGGCGAGCGCATCGAGATCCGCGGCTTCGGCAGCTTCTCGTTGCACTACCGTCCGCCGCGCATCGGCCGCAATCCCAAGACCGGCGAGTCGGTGGCGCTGCCGGGCAAGCACGTGCCGCATTTCAAGGCTGGCAAGGAGCTGCGCGAGCGCGTCAGCGACGTCGTGCCGGCACCCTCCGAACCACAGGACGCCTGATCCGGCCACGCCGGTACCGTCCCTGGTCGGCTAAGCTTGGAGCGCCCGTGTACCGGAGCCTCCATCCATGAACATCCTCCGCCTGCTGGTCCTGCTCGCGTTCCTCGCGATCGGGCTGGTAGTGGGGTCGCTCAATTCGCAGCGGCTCCTGCTGGACTTCGGCGTTACCGAAGTCGTCACCACCTCGGGCATCGCCATCGTGGTCGCGCTGCTGACCGGGGTGCTTCTCGGCGGCGGCCTGGTCGTGGCCAGCACCGTGCTGCCACTGCAGGCGCGCCTGCGTCGCCTGGCCCGCAGCCAGGCTGCCGGCTCCGGCGAAACCCATCCGACACCGGTACTGGACCGGGAAGGCAACTGAGCAAATGGAATTCCTCAACGAGTGGTTCTGGTTCTTCCTGTTCCTGCCGCTGGCCGCACTGAGCGGCTGGGTGGTGGGACGTCGCGGTGGCCAGCGCCATGGCGACACCCAGGTCAGCCGCCTCTCCGGCACCTACTTCCGCGGCCTGAACTACCTGCTCAACGAGCAGCCGGACAAGGCCATCGAGCTGTTCCTGCACATCGCCGAGCTGGACAAGGAGACCTTCGAGACGCAGCTGGCGCTCGGTCACCTGTTCCGCCGCCGCGGCGAGGTCGACCGCGCCATCCGCCTGCACCAGGGCCTGGTCCAGCGCAACGACCTCAGCGACGCGCAGCGGGTGCAGGCACTGCTGGCGCTGGGCGAGGACTACATGAAGTCCGGCCTGCTGGATCGCGCCGAAACCGTGTTCACCGACCTGGCCCGGATCGACCAGCGTGCGCCGCAGGCGCTGCGCCACCTGATCGGCATCTACCAGGCCGAGCGTGACTGGGAGCGGGCGATCGACAACGCCCGCCGCTTCGAGGAGGCCACCGGCGAGCCGATGGGCAAACTGGTGGCGCAGTTCGAGTGCGAGCTGGCCGAGCGCCACCGCGGCAACGGCGAGCTCGACGCCGCGCGCGGGGCCATCGCGCGCGCCTACCAGGCCGACGCCACCTGCGTGCGCGCCGGCATCCTGGAAGGACGCATCGAGTCCGATGCGAGCAATCCCGAAGGTGCGATCCGTGCGTTCGAGCGCGCCGCCCGCCACGATCCGGATTACCTGCCGGAAATGCTGCCGGGGCTGCAGGCCGCCTACGCCAAGGTCGGCGACACGGCCGGTGCGCGTGCCTTCCTGGCCGAAATGAGCGAGCACTACCGCGGCATCGCCCCGGTGCTGGCCCTGACCCGGCTGATCGAGCAGCAGGAAGGCGCCAAGTCCGCGCGCGACTACCTTGGCCGGCAGCTGAAAGACCGTCCCTCGGTCCGCGGCGAGGCGGCGCTGATCGACCTGACCCTGGCCGTCGGTGCCGACAGCACCGCGACCCTGCACGACCTCAAGCACATCACCGACCAGCTGCTGGTGCGCAATCCCAGCTACCGCTGCACCCGCTGCGGTTTCGGCGCGCGCACCCACCACTGGCAGTGCCCGAGCTGCAAGGAGTGGGGCACGGTCAAGCCGTTGCTGAACTACGCGGTGGTCTGAGCGTGACCGCCCTGGGCCTCAGCCTGATGCTGGCCGTGCTGGCCGCCATCGGGACCGGGCTTACTCTGGTCTACGCGCGCCGCCGGCGTCTGCTGGACCTGCCCGGCGAGCGCCGCAGCCATTCGGTGCCCACCCCGCGGGGCGGGGGGCTTGGCATCACCGTCGCGGTCCTGGCCGGGACCGCGGCGGCGGTGGCCGGCGCTGTGCTGCCGCCGGCAACGGCGCTGTGTTTCGCAGCGGGCCTGGTACTGGTGGCCGGGACGGGATGGATCGACGACCACCGCCCGTTGTCACCCTGGTCCAGGCTGGTGGTGCAGGGCGTGGCCGGTCTGCTGCTTGGCGCGGCGATGCTGTTCCTGCAGTGGCACTGGGCCTGGGCCCTGCTGGGTTGCGCGGCCGTGCCGGTGCTGGTGAACGTATGGAATTTCATGGATGGCATCGACGGCATCGCGACCTCCCAGGCGGTGATAGCGCTGGCCTGCTTCGCGCTGCTGGCGCCGGCACCGGTCGATGGCGTGGCCTGGGCCGCTGCCGCGGCATGCCTGGGTTTCCTGCCGTACAACTTCCCGCGTGCGCGGATATTCCTCGGCGACGTGGGCTCGGGAACACTCGGATACCTGCTGGCCGCGACGGGCACCTGGGCTGCCGCGGCCCTGGCGGCGGAAGGTGCGGGTGGACGGGTGCTGCTGCTGGTCCTGCCGCTTTCGGCATTTATGGTCGACGCCTCTGCCACCCTCTTGCGGCGTGTCGCCCACGGCGAGCGCTGGTGGCTCCCACATGTATCGCACCTGTACCAGCGTTGGGCGGCGAGTGGCGCCGGTCACGTTTCCGTCACCCGTGCATATGCTTTGTTCAGTCTTCTGGCAGGTTGCCTCGCGTATGTTGCGAACGCGCCTGGAACGGTATCTGCGGTGATCGTCGTAGCAGCGTGGCTGCTGCTGGCGGGGGTCATCTGGGGCTTATTGGGTAGGCGCCTGCATTTACCCTGACAGGAACGTCGTACCCGCATGAATACCGGCTCCCAGCTGCCAGTTTCCCTGCCGCGCACGGCGATCATCCTGCACGACCTGCTCATGGCTGCCATCTGCTGGCAGGCCCTGCATGTCCTGCGCTACGCCGCCCGCGGCGAGCCTTACGCCTGGGCCGAGCCCACCCCGACCCTCACCATCGTGCTGCTGGCCCAGGGCCTGGTGCTGTGGCGGGTCGGCCTGTACCGCGGCCTGTGGCGGTTCGCCAGCGTCCCGGACATCTGGAACATCATCAAGGCCGCCGGCCTGGGCACGGTGGCGATCGTGCTCTGCCTGGCGGTCTACAACCGTCTTGATGCGTTGCCGCGCGCGGTGCTGGTGATGTACCCGCTGGCGCTCGCCGTCATGCTGGGCATGCCGCGGCTGCTGTACCGGGTATGGAAGGACTACCACCTCTCCCGCAGCAGTGCGACCCAGCAGCGGGTGCTGATCCTCGGTGCGGGCCAGGCTGCCGAGGCCCTGGTGCGCGACCTGCGCCGCTCCGGTGCCTACGAGCCGGTCGGTTTCCTGGACGATGCGCCGCACCTGCAGGGTTCGCGGATGCACGGCATGCCGGTGCTCGGCCGCCTGGATGAAGCGGCGACGGTGGCGCGGGAAGTGGCCGCCGGTATGCTGGTCATCGCCATTCCTTCGCTGGACGCGGCCGGCATGCAGCGCGTGCTTGCCATCTGCGAGCACAGCGGCCTGCCGTTCCGCACCGTGCCGCGCCTGACCGACGTGCTCGAGGGCAAGGCCATGCCCGGCGAGCTGAAGGAAGTGGCGATCGAGGACCTGCTCAACCGCAAGCCGGTGACGCCGGACTGGGCCCTGATCCGCGGGTGGCTGGAGGGCCGCACGGTGATGGTGACCGGTGCCGGTGGCTCGATCGGCTCGGAGCTGTGCCGCCAGTGTGCGCGCCATGGCGCCAGCCGGATCGTGCTGCTGGAGATCTCCGAGCTGTCCCTGCTCAGGATCCAGGGCGAACTGGAGCACGCCTTCCCCGGCGTGCAGGTCGAGGCGGTGCTGGGTGACTGCGGTGACCCGGCCGTCACCCGCCATGCGCTGGAAAGGGCCGCGCCGGACGCGGTGTTCCATGCTGCTGCCTACAAGCAGGTGCCGTTGCTGGAGGCCCAGCTGCGCGAGGCGGTACGCAACAACGTGCTGGCCACGCATACGGTGGCCGAGCTGTGCCGCGATTACCGGGTCGGCACTTTCGTGCTGATCTCCACCGACAAGGCCGTGGACCCCGCGAACGTGCTGGGAGCTTCCAAGCGCGTGGCCGAGATGATCGCCCAGTCGCTGGACGCCCGGGTCGATGGCACCCGCTACGTCACGGTGCGCTTCGGCAACGTGCTGGACTCGGCTGGCAGCGTGGTGCCCCTGTTCCGCGAGCAGATCCGCCGGGGTGGCCCGGTTACGGTGACCGACCCGGAGGTCACCCGCTATTTCATGACCATCCCCGAGGCCTGCCAGCTGATCATGCAGGCGGCCGCCTCCGGCTCGCATGCCGCCATCTACACCCTGGACATGGGCGAGCCGGTGCCGATCCGGCTGCTGGCCGAGCAGATGATCCGCCTGGCCGGAAAGCACCCCGGGCGGGACGTGGAGATCGTCTATACCGGGCTGCGTCCCGGCGAGAAGCTCCACGAGACCCTGTTCTACTCGGACGAACATTACCGGCCGACCGGCCATCCCAAGATCCTGGAAGCTGGCGCCCGCGAGTGCCCGGGCGAACAGCTGCGCGGCGAGCTTGAACGCATGCGTGACGCGGTCTCGCGCTATGATGAGAGCGCGTTGCGGCAGGGCCTTCAGGCGCTCATACCCGAGTTCGCCCCGGGCTCCGCCCCCGCCAAGGAGAACACCGCAACGGTTGTTCAGTTCCCCGCGCGAGAGGCAGTAAGGACACGATGACCAGAAGGATACGCAAGGCAGTCTTCCCGGTGGCCGGCCTCGGCACCCGTTTTCTCCCCGCAACCAAGACCGTTCCCAAGGAGATGTTGCCGATCATCGACCGGCCGCTGATCCAGTACGCGGTGGATGAGGCCATCGAGGCCGGATGCGACACCCTGGTCTTCGTGACCAACCGATACAAGCACTCGATCGCAGATTACTTCGACAAGCACTACGAGCTGGAGCAGAAGCTGGAGCAGTCCGGCAAGCTGGAGCAGCTGGGGCTGGTGAGCAAGCCGCTGCCGGAGCATGTCCGGGTGGTGTTCGTGACCCAGAAGGAAGCCCTGGGTCTGGGCCATGCGGTGCTGTGCGCCAAGGATGTGGTCGGCGACGAGCCGTTCGCGGTGCTGCTGCCGGACGACCTGATGTGGAACCGCGGCGACGGCGCGCTGAAGCAGATGGCCGACCTGGCTGAGGGCACCGGCGGCGGCGTCATTGCCGTGGAGGAAGTGCCGCGCGAGAAGACCTCCAGCTACGGCATCGTCGCCACCCGCGACTTCGAAGGCCGCAGCGGCCGGATCGAGGCCATGGTCGAGAAGCCCAAGCCCGAGGACGCGCCCAGCAACCTGGCCGTGGGCGGCCGCTACATCCTGCCCGGCGGCATCTTCCAGAAGCTGGAGACCACCGGCCGTGGTGCCGGCGGCGAGATCCAGCTGACCGATGCGATCGCCGCGACGATCAAGGACGGCGGCCATATCGACGCCTACCACTTCGTCGGCCGTCGCTTCGACTGCGGCGCGCACATCGGCCTGATCGAGGCCACCGTGCACTTAGCGCTGGAGCACCCGACGCACGGCGCGGCCGCGCGCGCGGCCATGCAGGCGGCGCTGGACGAGAAGCGCGGCTGACCGGCCCGCCTCCGCCCCCGGCGGCAAACCCAACCGGCGCCCAGGGGGCGCCGTTTCCATGTCCGTGGAGGGCGAAGGCTCAGAGCCCCTCGAAAATGCCTGCCGCGCCCATGCCCGTGCCAATGCACATGGTCACCATGCCGTACTTCTGCTGGCGCCGGCGCAGGCCGTGGACCAGGGTGGCGGTACGGATCGCGCCGGTGGCGCCGAGCGGGTGGCCCAGGGCGATGGCGCCGCCCAGCGGATTGACCTTGGCCGGATCCAGCTCGCTGTCGCGGATGACCGCCAGCGCCTGCGCGGCGAAGGCCTCGTTGAGCTCGATCCAGTCCAGCTGGTCCTTGCTGAGACCAGCCTGCCTGAGCGCCTTCGGGATCGCGGCGATCGGCCCGATGCCCATCACTTCCGGACGCACGCCGGCCACCGAGAAGCTGACGAAGCGGGCGAGGGGAGTCAGCCCGTAGTCCTTGATGGCCTGCTCGGAGGCCAGCAGCACCGCGCCGGCGCCGTCGCTCATCTGCGAGG
>JAEWAG010000269.1 GCA_023391775.1 Pseudomonadota bacterium
CGGCACCGGCACCCGCAGCGTGTTCGGCTGGCAGATGCGCTTCGACCTGCGCCAGGGCTTCCCGCTGGTCACCACCAAGAAGCTGCACCTGCGCTCGATCATCCACGAGCTGCTGTGGTTCCTGAAGGGCCAGACCAACATCGCCTACCTGAAGGACAACAAGGTCAGCATCTGGGACGAGTGGGCCGACGCCGACGGCGAGCTGGGCCCGGTCTACGGCAAGCAGTGGCGCCGCTGGACCGGCAGCGACGGCCGCGAGATCGACCAGATCCGCTGGGTGGTCGAGGAGATCGTCCGCAACCCGGATTCGCGCCGGCTGGTGGTCAGCGCCTGGAACGTGGCCGAGCTGCCGCAGATGGCGCTGATGCCGTGCCACACCATGTTCCAGTTCTACGTGGCCGATGGCCGGCTCAGCTGCCAGCTGTACCAGCGCAGCGGCGACATCTTCCTCGGCGTGCCGTTCAACATCGCCAGCTATGCGCTGCTGACCCACATGGTGGCGCAGGCGACGGGGCTGGAAGTCGGCGACTTCGTCCACACCCTGGGCGATGCGCACCTGTACTCCAACCATTTCGAGCAGGCGCGCGAGCAGTTGTCGCGTTCGCCGCGACCGTTGCCGCGGCTGCGCCTCAACCCGGAGGTGCGCGACCTGTTCGCCTTCCGCTACGAGGACATCGCCATCGAAGGCTACGACCCGGCGCCGGCAATCAAGGCCCCGGTGGCCGTGTGAACCCGCAGGTCGCGCTGGTGGTGGCCATGGACCGCAACCGCGCGATCGGGCGCGGCAACGACCTGCCGTGGCGGCTGCCGGACGACCTCAAGCGCTTCAAGGCGCTGACCCTGGGCACGCCGGTGCTGATGGGGCGGCGCACCGCCGAATCGCTGGGCCGGGCGCTGCCCGGGCGGACCAACCTGGTGCTTACCCGCAGCGGCCGGGTCCCGTTCGAGGGCATGCAGCCGGTGGCGTCCCTGGAGCAGGCGCTGCAACTGGCGCGCGCGGCCGGTGCCGGCACCCTGAGCGTGATCGGCGGAGGCGAGATCTATGCCCTGGCACTGCCACGGGCCGACGTGCTGCACCTGACCCTGGTCGAGACGGTGGTGCCGGATGCGGACACCTTCTTTCCCGAATGGGACCCGGCGCAATGGCAGGAGGTGGCGCGCGAGCCGCACGCCGCCGACGCGCGCCACGCGCATCCGTTCCATTTCATCACGTACCAGCGTCGCCGCTGAGCCGGCGGCTCAGTCCTTGCGCGGGTGGGGTGGCAGCCCGGAGACGTCGCGACCGGGTGCCTGGACCACGCACAGTTCCTCGCCATCCAGGCGCAGCGCGGTCAGCCGGCCGCCCCAGACCGCGCCGGTGTCGATCGCGTGGATCCCGCCGCCGATGTGCAGGCCCAGGGTGGACCAGTGGCCGCACACGATCTTCAGGTCGCGTGCCGCATGCCCGGGCACTTCGTACCACGGGTACAGTCCCGGCGCCTGGGTGCCGGGCGCGCCCTTCTCGTCGATGGCGATGCGGCCGCGCGGCGTGCAGTAGCGGGCCCGGGTGAACCAGTTGATGATTGCGCGCCAGCGGTCCTGGCCGCGCAGGCCGGGCGACCAGTGCGGCTTGTCGCCGTACATGTTGCGCAGCAGGCCGCGGTAACCGTCGCCGCGCAACTGGCGCTCCACCTCGGCGGCGAGCTGCTCGGCCTGCTGGGTGCTCCATTGCGGCGCCAGCCCGGCGTGCACCATCAGCCAGCCGAGGTTGCGGTCGGTATGCACCAGTTTCTGCCGCCGCAGCCAGCCCAGCAGCTCGCCGGCATCCTCGGCCAGCACCAGCCGCTGCAAGTCGGGATTGACCTTGCGCTTCTCCGACAGCGGGCGCTCGCCGATGGCCAGCAGCGACAGGTCGTGGTTGCCCAGCACCACCACGCAGTGGTCGCGCAGCGAGTGGACCAGGCGCAGGGTCTCCAGCGACTGCCCGCCGCGGTTGACCAGGTCGCCGCAGAACCACAGGCGGTCGGCCGCCGGGTCGAAACGGATCTTCTCCAGCAGGCGCTGGGTGGCGTCATAGCAGCCCTGCAGGTCGCCGATGGCCCAGGTGGTCATCGTGGCGGCCTCAGTGCAGCGTCCGCGGGACGGTCAGCAGGAATGGCGCGATCGGCGCCTCGAAGCGGGTGCCGTCGGAGGCCACCATGTCGTAGCTGCCGTGCATCGCGCCGTCGCCGGTCTCCAGGACCACGCCGGAGGTGTATTCGAAGTCCTCGCCCGGCTCCAGCCAGGGCTGCTCGCCGACCACGCCTTCGCCGTGCACTTCCTCGGTGCGGCCGTGGCCGTCGGTGATGATCCAGTGGCGCGAAAGCAGGCGCGCGGCGACGCTGCCGCGGTTGCGGATGCGGATGGTGTAGGCGAACACGAAGCGGCCGGCCTCGGGTTCGGACTGGTCTTCCAGGAACCGCGGGTCGACCTCGACTTCGATCACGTAGGGCGTATCGGAGCGGGGCATGCGGACAGTGTAAGCGAACCCCGCGTGATCCCGGTGCAGCCAGCGTGCATCCGCACGCGCGTGCAGCGGTCGGCGCGCCCCGCTCAGGCGTTGGCGAGGCGGACGAAGCCGGCCACGTCGACCTGTTCGGCGCGCGCATCGGCGCTGACGCCGGCCGCCGCGAACTGCTCCGCGGTGCAGACCTCGCGCAGCGCGTTGCGCAGGGTCTTGCGGCGCTGGCC
>JAEWAG010000314.1 GCA_023391775.1 Pseudomonadota bacterium
TGCTGGCTCTGGGTCAACGCCTTGGCGTCGGCGATCACCCGGTCCAGACCGGCGTCGTCCAGTACGTGGCCGAGCGCCCGCAGGCGGTCGGCCACCGCCGCGCGCCCGCTGTGGCGGCCCAGCACCAGCTGCGAATCCGGCCAGCCCACGTCCTGCGGGCGCATGATCTCGTAGGTGTCGCGGTGCTTCAGCATGCCGTGCTGGTGGATGCCGGATTCATGCGCGAACGCGTTCAGGCCGACGATGGCCTTATTGCGCTGCACCTGGATGCCGGTGATGCGCGAGAGCAGGCGCGAGGTGTCCAGCAGCCTGGGCGTGGCGATCCGCGTGTCCACGCCGTACCAGCCGCCGCGCACCTTCATCGCCATGACGAGTTCTTCCAGCGCGGCGTTGCCGGCGCGCTCGCCGATGCCGTTGATGGTGCATTCCACCTGGCGCGCGCCGCCCTCGATGGCGGCCAGCGAGTTGGCCACCGCCAGCCCCAGGTCGTTGTGGCAGTGCGCGCTGAACACCACGCCGTCGGCGCCCTTGACGTTGGCGCGCAGGAAGCGGAACAGCTCGCGGATCTCGTCGGGCGTGGCGTAGCCCACCGTGTCCGGTACGTTGACGGTGCGCGCGCCGGCCGCGATCGCGGCCTCGAAGACTTCGACCAGGAACTCCCGCTCGGTGCGGAAGGCATCCTCGGCGGAGAACTCCACGTCGTCCACGTGCCTGCGCGCCAGCTCCACGGCCATGATGGCGCGCTCGACCACCTGCTGCTTCGACATCGACAGCTTGTGTTCGCGATGCAGCGGGCTGGTGGAAATGAAGACGTGGATGCGCGGTGCGGCGGCGTCGTGCAGGGCGCGTGCGCAGGCTTCGACGTCGCCGGCGTGGCAGCGCGCCAGCCCCGCGATGGACGCGCCGCGCACCTCGCGCGCGATCGCCTGGACGGCGCCGAAGTCGGCCGGCGAACTGTTCGGGAAGCCGGCCTCGATCACGTCCACGCCCAGCCCGGCCAGCGCGTGCGCGAAGGCGATCTTCTGCGGGCCGCTCATGGTGAAGCCGGGTGACTGTTCGCCATCGCGCAGGGTGGTGTCGAAGATGCGTACGCGGTCGGAAGACGCGGGGTTGGAGGAAGTGTTCATGCGGTGACGGTCTCGATGGGGTCGGCGCGCGCCTGGCGCTGAGAGGAAGCGGGCGGGGAAGCGAAGGGTGGAAAGCCGGCAGGAGGCGGGGGCGTCCTCGCTGCCGGCAGTGGAAGTCGCTCCTGCCGCCGTTGCCGCGGCTTGCGTGGCGGCCGCGGGCGCACGTCCCGCAGCAGCGTCGCCAGCACGCCGGCATCGAGGTTGCCGCCGGACACCACCGCGCATTTGCGCCTGGCGGCGACGCGCTTGCCGGCGGCCAGGGCCAGCGCGCCCGCGCCTTCGGCGATCAGGTGTTCCTCCAGCGCCAGCCGCACCAGCGTCTCGCGCAACTCGGCCTCGCGCACGATCACCACGTCGTCCAGCAGCCGCGCACACAGGCGCCGGGTGAGGAACCCGGGCACCTTGACCCGCACGCCGTCGGCCAGCGAGCTGACCGGGTCGATCTCGCGAACGTCGCCGTGGATGGCCCGGGCCATGGAGTCCACGCCCTCGACCTGGGCGCCGACCACGCGCACGCCCTGCGACTTGAGCGCCAGGGCCACGCCCGAGGCGAGCCCGCCGCCGCCGATCGGCACGATCACCACGTCCGGGCCGTACGGCGCGATCTCGATGCGGATGGTGCCCTGGCCGGCGATCACGTCCGGGTCGTCGAAGGCCGACAGGAAACGGTAGTCGTTCTGCTCGGCCAGCTGGCGGGCGAAAGCGAACGCCTCGTCGTAGCTGTTGCCGTGCTGGCGCACGGTCGCGCCCCAGTGGGTCACGCCGGCGATCTTGGTTTGCGGCGCCCCATGCGGCATCACCGTGATGGCCGGCATGCCCAGCCGGTAGGCGGCCCAGGCCACGCCCTGGGCGTGGTTTCCGGCCGAGGCGCAGATCACCGGCCGCTCATCGCCGCGTTCGCGCGCGGCCAGCATCGCATTGAGCGCACCGCGCACCTTGTACGAGCCGGTGCGCTGGAGGTTTTCCAGTTTCAGCATCACGCCGAAGCGCTCGGCCTGGTGCAGCGGCGTCACCGGCAGGAACCGGCGCAGGCGCGACTGCGCGGCCAGCACGTCGGCCACGCTGACGTCGCCGACGTCGGGTTCTCCTGCGCTGGCACGGCCGGCATCAGGCATGGATGCCGTGCTCCGGGCGATCTCCGAGAAGACACCTCCGCACCGCTGCCTCCACGCGGGCGGCAGCGGCGCAGGAAGGGGCGCGGGTGCTCATGGCGCAGCCCCCAGTCCCGGGTGGGAGGTACCTTCCAGCGGCACGATCACCACCGACTCGCAGTCATAGACCTTTTCCAGCTGGCGGCGCAGGGTGTCGGCGGGGCGGCCGCCGTCGACCACCAGCTGCAGCTTCCAGCGGCCGTCGGACGCATCGGGCCCGCCGTTGATGGCGCACGGCGCGAAGCCGCGACGCTCGGTCATGCCGATCACGCGGACCAGCGCGCCCTCGACGGGCTTCAGCACCAGGTCAAGCCGGTAACGCATGCGGCGACTCCGTGCGTTGCTCGTTGGGACTGGCGTCCAGCATGTTGCTGTTGGCCTGTCCGGAGGGGACCAGCGGCCAGACATTGGCCCTGGCGTCGATCTTGACGTGCAGCAGGCCCGGGCCCGGCGCTTCCAGCAGCGCCTTCAGCGCATCCTCGACCTCTGCGCGGTGCTCGATGCGGGTGGCGGGGATGCCGCACACCTGCGCCAGCGCGGCGAAGTCCGGGTTGTCGGACAGGTCGATCTCGCTGTAGCGCTTGTCGAAGAACAGTTCCTGCCACTGGCGGACCATGCCCAGGGCGCTGTTGTCCAGCAGGATGATCTTCACCGGCAACCTGCAGCGGGCGATGGTCACCAGCTCCTGCACGTTCATCATGAAGCCGCCGTCGCCATTGACCAGCACGACCGGCCGGTCCGGGCAGGCGAACTGCGCGCCCATGGCCGCCGGCAGGCCGAAGCCCATCGTGCCCAGCGCGCCTGAGGTCAGGTGGTTGCGCGGATGGGTGAAACGGCAGTGCTGCGCCACCCACATCTGGTGCTGGCCGACGTCGGCGGTGATGATCGCCTCCGGGGACAGTTCGCTCAGGCGCTTGAGCAGGGCCGGGGCGTAGATGTCCTGGCCGGGGGCGTCGTAGCGCGCGGCATGGCGTTCGCGCAGCGAGGTGCAGCGCGTGCGCCAGTCGGCCGCATTGCTGCGGGCCGCGGACAGGGCGCGCAGGCCGGCGGCCAGGTCGCCCGGCAGGGCGATGTCGGCCGCGCGCAGCTTGGAGATCTCGTAGGCGTCCGCGTCCAGGTGGACCACCCGGGCAAACGGCGCGAACTCGGCCAGCTTGCCGGTGGCGCGGTCGTCGAAGCGCGCGCCGACCACCACCAGCAGGTCGCATTCCTGCACGGCGATGTTGGCCGCACGGGTGCCGTGCATCCCCAGCATGCCCAGGAACAGCGGGTGGTTGCCCGGCAGCGAGCCGAGCCCGCGCAGGGTCAGCACGGTGGGAATGCCGGTGGCCTCGACGAACTGGCGGAACTCGTCGGCCGCATCGCAGATCCCGATGCCGCCACCGCCGTAGATGACCGGCTTGTCGGCGGCAGCGATCGCGGCGATGGCCTCGGCCAGGGCTGCGTCAGGCGGTGCCGGCACGGGCTCGACCGCCGCCGGCTGATGCACCGGCAGGTGGGTGGCCGCGCCGACCTGCACGTCCTTGGGCAGGTCCACCAGCACCGGGCCGGGCCGGCCCTCGCGCGCCAGGCGGAAGGCTTCGGCCATGACCCGGGGCAGGTCATCGACGCTGCGCACCAGGAAGCTGTGCTTGACGATGGGCATGGTCATGCCGAACACGTCCAGTTCCTGGAACGCGTCGGTCCCCAGCAGCGCGGTCGGGACCTGGCCGGTGATGCACACCATCGGCACCGAATCCAGCATCGCATCGGCGATGCCGGTGACCAGGTTCGACGCACCGGGGCCGGAGGTGGCCACGCACACGCCCACCCGGCCGGAGGCGCGGGCGTAGCCGTTGGCGGCCAGCGCCGCGCCCTGCTCATGGCGGACCAGGATGTGGCGCAGGCCCGAATCCACCAGGGCGTCGTAGAACGGCATGATCGCGCCGCCCGGATAGCCGAAGATGGTATCGACCCCCTCGGCCTCCAGCGCGTGCGCGACCCAGGCCGCGCCATTGCGCGCCCCGGCCGCCGTCGCTGTAGGGGAATTGGCGTTCATTGATATGCCTTACGCTTTGGCGGCTTCGGTCTGTGCGTTGGCCTGCAGCCAGACCATCTTCGCGCGCAGTTCCTTGCCGACCTTCTCGATGGCATGGTCCTTGTCGGCCTGCTGGAACTTCCGGTAGTTCGGCAGGCCGGCGTCGTACTCGGCCTTCCAGTTGCGCACGAAGGTGCCGTTCTGGATGTCGGTCAGCACGTCCTTCATGCGTGCCTTGACCGAGGCGTCGATCACGCGCGGGCCGGAGACGAAGTCGCCGTACTGGGCGGTCTCGGAGATGAACTCCAGCATGCGCGTCACGCCGCCTTCGTAGAACAGGTCCACGATCAGCTTCAGCTCGTGGAGGACCTCGTAGTACGCGATCTCCGGCTGGTAGCCGGCCTCGACCAGGGTCTCGAAGCCGGCCTGGACCAGCGAGGATGCGCCGCCGCACAGCACGGCCTGCTCGCCGAACAGGTCGGTCTCGGTCTCTTCCTTGAAGGTGGTCTTGATGATGTTGGCGCG
>JAEWAG010000019.1 GCA_023391775.1 Pseudomonadota bacterium
CTTCGTGGACCACGCCGTCCGCAATTTCTACTCGGTGTCCATCTCCGGCTACCACATCGCCGAAGCCGGGGCGAACCCGATCAGCCAGCTGGCCTTCACCCTGTCCAACGGCTTCACCATCGTGGAGTACTACCTGGCGCGCGGGATGAAGATCGACGACTTCGCGCCCAACCTGAGCTTCTTCTTCAGCAACGGCATGGACCCGGAGTACACCGTCATCGGCCGCGTGGCCCGCCGCATCTGGGCCCGCGCCATGCGCGAGCGCTACGGCGCCAGCCCGCGCAGCCAGATGATGAAGTACCACATCCAGACCAGCGGCCGCAGCCTGCACGCGCAGGAGATCCAGTTCAACGACATCCGCACCACGCTGCAGGCGCTGTACGCGCTGTTCGACAACTGCAACAGCCTGCACACCAACGCCTACGACGAAGCCATCACCACGCCCACGGAAGAGTCCGTGCGCCGCGCCGTGGCCATCCAGATGATCATCAACAAGGAGCTGGGGCTGAACTTCTGCGAGAACCCCTGGCAGGGCAGCTTCATCGTCGACCAGCTCACCGACCTGGTGGAGGAGGCCGTCTACAAGGAGTTCGAGGCCATCAGCGAGCGCGGCGGCGTGCTGGGCGCCATGGACACCATGTACCAGCGCGGCAAGATCCAGGAAGAGAGCCTGTACTACGAGCACAAGAAGCACGACGGCTGCCTGCCCCAGGTGGGCGTGAACACCTTCCTGCCCAAGGAACACGCGGGCGAGGTGGCCACCGAGATCGAGCTGATCCGGTCGACGGAAGAGGAGAAGGGTCAGCAGATCACCAACGTCCGCGGCTGGCAGGCCAACCGCAACCGCCTGGCGCCGGAAAGCGAGACCTCCCACGCCCACGTGGTTGAGGATGAAACTGTAGCCGCCGAGGTGCACGACGGGCACGGCCTGGCGTATCTTCAGGACACGGCGCGGCGACGGGGGAACGTGTTCGCGGCGCTGGTGGAAGCGGTGAAGACCCACTCATTGGGGCAGATCAGTCATGCCTTGTATGAGGTGGGGGGGGAGTATCGGAGGAATATGTAGTTCCTGGCTACTAAAAAAGTCGGATTATCGGAGCTTGTGATGATTGGTTGCGGAGTGTCCATTTCAAGTAACGAAGCGGTTTTCGTGTGGATGGACTTGACTTCTGGAGTGCTTCTGCAACAGGCGAAAGCGAAGGTCGCGTTGAATGATTCCTACGCGCAGAGCGACGTCATTCAAACTTTCGACCTGATTCGGCAGCTCATTGCCGAACGAAAAACAGGACTAGTAGCGGTAAGGAAGTCATCTACTTCGGGAAAATTCCCAGCATCGCATGTCGCATTTAGGCTGGAGACTTTAATTGCGCTCGCTTCTCCAGTCGAAGTCCGGTTCATCTCGCCGCAGGCAATCGCCGCCTTCGTTAAAAAGGCTGAGCCAGTGGTGCCGGATGTCGTGCTGAAGTATCAAACGGATGCTTATCTGGCGCTTGTTGCTGCAGCGGGGTGACAATGCTTACGCAAGCAGTTCGAGATGCCATGCATCGGCTTTCGGAATCATATGAATTCTCTGGTTCGGAAACTAAGGGAGCGAACGGCTATGTTTTCTTCGGTACCAATCGAGTTACCGGTGTCCAGGTAGCCATTAAGTTCTATTATTGGGGAGATCAGCCGCAGCTTCATGCGGAGCCTCGCATTCTTGCGCAGTGCAGCTCTGAAAACGTTGTTCCAATCCAAGTGGCTGAGTTGGTGGGAGATGGTTGGGCAATGTTCGTAACGCCTAGGCTAATAGGAGACTTAGAAGAAGCGATAAATCGAGAGAGATTTTCTCTGCATCGTGCTCTTGACGCGGCGCGAGATATTTATGGTGGGCTTTGCTCTCTGCATGGACACGGCATTGTTCATCGTGACCTCAAGCCTGCGAACATACTCATCTCCAATCAGGGAAGGGCGGTTATCGGAGACTTTGGATCGGTTGCGACACTTTCTCCAGAGTCATTAGATGCGGTTGCATCCAGTCACTCGATTCTGTATCGGCCGCCGGAATCCTTTGAAGCGAATCGATACACGAAACTTGGTGATCTCTACCAAGTTGGTGTGCTGGTACACGAAATGCTTGGCGGCCCTCTTCCGATTCTACCTGGGGACTGGGTCCAACCTAAGAACCTGCGTGAATACCATGCTCTCGCCACTGAGTTCGAGCAGAGCCAGTACGTTGATCTTGAAATTTCAACAAAGATCCGCGCAGGTAAGTTGTTGCGCTCCCTGCCATTGCCGTTCTGCGTCCCGAATCGAGTTCGTTTGTTCATTAAGAAGCAGGTAAGCATAGATCCGGGTGCTCGTGCGAGATCGGCCGCTGACGCAATGTCAACGTTACTCTCGCTTCGTCGTGCTTCGTTGGATTGGTACATGGAAGGAATGGAAGCGATTGGCTGTGGTAACGGCGTGGTAGTCCGCGTCGAGCCAGTGGGTCAAAACGTCGAGGTTCATGTCGACCGAGGTAAAGGTCTACGCAGGGATCGATCTCTTGAAGGTTCGTCGCCGGGTGACAGTTGCGAGCTAGCGAACGCTCGTTTCGCTTGAGATTCGGACTGCGCGATTGAGGATACGCGGCACGAGTCCCTGGGCTTGTGTCAGAAGCCGTCACCGATCTCATTGTCGGCGGGATTCCACGCTGTCTTCGCGATTCCAGTGCATTCCGCTACGAGAAGATCGAGTACAGCCTCAATCTTGTGGAAGTCATATGTGCCATTTCGCACATTTTCCGTAGTCTGCTTTAGAAATTCTTTGATATATGATTCCTTGTATTGCAGCGATCCATGGTAGGAGCTGAGACTACTTTTGTAGTTGGTCCAAAGCACCTGTGCTGGTGGTCGGCCACTCCCATCGAGATCGAGATAGCATTCGATTGCTGCTGCGCGTCTGTTAATGTCTGAATTGTGGGTTCCTTGCGGGCCGTGAGCTGGAAAGGAGCGAAAATCATCCATCTCGGGCAGCATGATTCCCCGCATATTAGTGGGCAATGTGAGCGATGAAAGGCGCTGGTGAGCGTCAAGTCCTTCGGCGTCGTTATCGAACACAAAGATGACTTGGTTCTGCACATCAATCTTTGCGAGACCCTCGGCAAACTTCACAAGATTGCCAGTGCCGGAGAAAGGATGACTTTCACTTACATCGATAAATTGAAAGAAGTCTGCAATTTCCGGGCGTAGCAGTGCTATCGCGTGCTTAAGGATATGAACGTCAGAGCTACCTTCAGTCGCGATCAAGAACCTCTCTCTTCGCCTGGCGTTGGGCACGAATTCCCTTTCCTCTGCCCATCCTGCGTTCACCAGTGGCCCGTACTGCCAGACGACAGGTGCATCATGATTTATCTCAACCTCTGCCAGGAGCCGCATCACTGAGTAAGGGTGAAGAATGTCTATCAATGCTCCAAAATGACTTCGCTCCGAGTATGCATGGATGTCATAAGGACGGTGATTGGGTATTCTCTCATATTGCACGTCTTTGAAGCGATCTTTTATCTTGGCTCTGCCTGCATCGTCAGAGTATGAGATATAAGTGCTATCAAGACTTTCGATGGGGTGTGCGGTGGCGAATGCAAGGAACTCCTTAAAGTTCATCAGATCAGGAACTGACTGACTATCGTCGTCCTGCAATGACAACATTTCCTCACGCCAACTCCGTGCGACGGATTCGTATTCTCGCTGCACGCGATCTAGGTCGAAACCTAGCAGCTCAAGGCGGGGGGTGACATCTTTAAGCGATCTTGCAAATGCCATCTCGGAGGATGTCGGGTCTGCGCCCTCCTGCTGGTACCACTCATAGTCAAGTTGGTCACTCTTGACCGCTTGGCGATCTATTTCCTGAAAAATTGGTCCATGATCTATACCCCGATGATTCTTGCTGTAGGTGATAGTCATGCCGCCCACTTCGAGTGTAATTTCAGTGCCCACCTTGCCCCCTTACGTCAGTCTTAAGATCTAGACGGACCAGAATACGCGCCAAAGCGACCCGCGTAAGGCGGGCTTGAGCCCGCCCTACGCCCACCACATCTACCGCGTCCGTCATGCCGCTTTGCTTTCGTAGGGTGGGCCTTGGCCCACCATCGTTGCGGATCAGAGCGAAGGGGACGGAGGTAATTAATCCCTTGCTCGGAATATAGGGACCACAGAGAAAAGGGGTCAGGTTCATTTTCCAAGGGATTACGCGGAGAATAGGGGTCAGGCTCATTTTCCAAGCTCTGCCGACTTCGGTCGCTCGCGTAACGTGACTTCCATGCTTCTTCCGACGAGTGTCTCACGCCGCTGTTGAAAAAGGGGGTCAGGTTCATTTTCCAAGCTGTGCCGCCCTCGGCCGCCCGCGTGACCTGACCTCCATACTCCGTCCGACCAGTGCCTCGATCTGTTGTCGGAAGCGGTCGTTCCCGAACGCCTTGTTCTGGCGGGTGTGGGCGCGTAGGGCATCCTGGGTCTCTGCATTGAGCGCCTCCTGGAACATGGCCTGGTAGGCACGCAGCCGGGTAGTGGTGTCCTGGCCGAGCGCCAGGTACTGCGGATGCGGGGTGATGCGCCGGTCGTGTATCCCCAAGGCGTTGTGCCGGTAGCTGGACCAAGGGTAGTCGCCAGGCTGCTGCACCATGCGCGCACGCACGGGGTTGAGTTCGATGTAGCGATAACAGGTCAGCAGGTAGGTGTCGCTGTCGACGAGCGCCGACTTGAACCGCCCCTCCCACAGAGTGCCCGTGCGGCCGTATCGCGCATTGAATGCACCCACGTAACGGCGACCGATGGCCTGCATCATGCGCGAGGCGCCGCCGGTGGCCTCCGGCGTCACCAGCAGGTGCACATGGTTGGTCATCAGAGGCGTGCAGGGCGCACCCGTGCTTGTGCGCTGCCTCATAGAGCTCCTGTCGGTAGTTTTGGTAGTCGGCAAGGCCAGCGAAGCAAGGCTGCCGATCGTTGCCGCGCTGTACGATGTGCTGCGGCACGTTCGGCAGGTCAAGTCTGGGCAGGCGGGCCATCTCGCTTCCATGCGATGGGTTGAGCACAGGGTGGCGCGGGCGGCGTGCAAAGCGGGATCGGACAAGGCCCTGGTGCGGCGTCAGAAATGAACCTGACCCCATTTCGCGTTTGTGGATATTCAGCCGGCTCTGAGGCGTGCCTTTCGCCTTCATCTCATTGTGGTAAAGCGCTGCCGGCGACGCACTCCACTCCCGTGCCATGAAAGCGAGCACGGACCCGCGCGAGCCGGATATCCTGTGGGCTCAGTCGAGAGGGGAGCTCGCCAGTGAGTCGTAATGACGTCGCAAGCTGTATCTATCTGGTTGGGCCGGATGGCCAATCCGTCATCGAACTGGCGGCCTCGCGGTACGAGCGTGAGGACGATTTCCAGGCGATTCTCGCCAACCACCCTGCGCTTATCGACGGGCGGCAGGTCGATCCGGACAGTCCCCGGCGCTGGTTGCTGATCTGCCGGGAGGCGGTCGTTCCGGATGCGGAGGGCAGCCGCTGGTCGCTCGACCATCTGTTTGTCGATCAGGATGGCGTGGCGACGCTGGTTGAGGTCAAGCGCAAGTCCGATACGCGGCTGCGCCGCGAGGTGGTAGCCCAGATGTTGGACTATGCCGCTAATGGCAGCCTGCGATGGACGGCAACCTTCTTGCAAAGTGCATTCGAGCAGACGTGTATGGCCTCCGGCATTGAGGCAGATGCCCGGCTGGTGGACTTCCTGGAGGACGCCGAGCGTGCGGAGAGCTTCTGGGAGACGGTAGAGTCGAACTTGCGTGCAGGGCGTATGCGCCTGCTCTTTGTTGCGGACGAGATACCTGCGGAGTTGCTGCGCATCGTTGAGTTTCTGAATGAGCGTATGTCTCCAACGGAGGTGCTGGCTCTGGAACTGCGCCACTTCTCTGGAGGCGGCTTCAGCACTCACATTCCCAGAGTGCTCGGGCGGACGGTAGCCGCGGTTATGCAAAAGGAGAGTAGCGGTCACCGCACCGGAGGACGTCGCGTGTGGGACCGGGACACTTTCGTAGCTGACGCTCAGGCGAGGCTCGATGCCAGCGACTCGCAGGCACTGCTGGAGTTTCTGCGGGCGTGCGAGGCGCGATTCAGTATCGCGTGGGGTTCGGGGATGCAGACCGGATCTTTCACGCCGCGGCAGCCTGATGTGTCCGCGCGCGGGCCGATATCGGTGTTCTCCGACGGCCGCCTCGAGATCAAGCCTACTTGGATGAGAGATACAGCGGAGGCACTGGCGTGGAGGGATGTCGTAGTCGAACGGCTCGCGAAACTGGGCTGGCAGCAGCCATCGAAGGAAGGCAAGGCTCTGGTGCTTCGGGTGCCATTGAATGAGTGGCTGCCGAAGGCGCGGGAACTGCTGGCTGCAATCCTGCCCGAATAACCGGGCCGCTGGGGTCGCGGGTCACATGCGGAGCGTCGTCGGCAGGAGCCGGCCGGGCAAGTGCCAGGAAACGACCCCAGCACCATCGACCACACCGACCAGGCGGTCATGAACTTCATGCGTGTCCTGTCGGCCAACCGGACCTGAAGTGGCCGCTGAGAAGCTCCCGGCTTATGACGAAGGCCATTCAGCGGACGCGCGCCCGGCTTGGGAGGCGGCGGAGTTCTCTGACAAGCCAGTGCAGGGGTGCTGGCGGAGATTGCGGGATCCGTTTGGCGGGCGACGGCACCGACCTCACCGTGCCGGGCGCGAGGTTTTGCTCCATCCGCAACGCGTCAACCTCCCGTTCTCCTGGCCACTGCGGGCCACGGCACCGCTTTGGTGGTGCTTCGCCGGCCAAGCGTGCGTGCGAGCAGTCTATTGGCACTTTGAGCCGGCACGCAGCGCCGCGGTGCCTCCCCGTCATGCCCTTATTGGCATGTTTCCGCGCGTTATTCGCATTGCTGTGGCCCGGTCAGCGGCCGCATTGCCGTGGCTATCCTATGCCGGCGCGGGGCGGTGCCCTGGCAGCGACGCGGCGTCAGCATGACGCCGCGCGCGCAGCAATCCGGACAGACCATGGGGAGGTGGGGACTGATGGAGCATCAACACAAGGTGGACCTGATGCGGCGCAACCTGCTGCTGGGTTCGGCGGCACTGGGTGTGGCGGCGTGCATTCCGCCGGTTTTCGCGGCCTCCGGCGGCATCACCGCCACCATCAATCCCGCCGCAACGCGTCCGCCGATTTCGCCGATGATCTACGGCGGTTTCATCGAGCACATCGGCAACCTGATCAACCACAGCCTGTGGAGCGAGGTGCTCGACGACCGCAAGTTCTATTACGGCGTCCTGGCCGAGCGCGACAGGAAGCCGGACGATCGCCGCGGCGCGATGGGCTTCATGGAGAAGTGGGTGGCCATCGGGCCGGTCTCCGCGATCGCGCTGGATACCGAACGTGCCTGGGTGGGCGAGCACAGCCCGGTCGTCACCGTCGACGGTTCGCAGGAGCGGGGGATGGTGCAGCACGGCCTGGCCCTGAAATCCGGTACGCCTTACGACGGCCGCATCGTCCTGTGGGCCGACCCGGGGGTGACGGTCACCGTCAGGCTGGTCCGTGGAGATGGCGGCAAGACGGTTTCCACCCGGGTGCGCGCGTCGTCGCAATGGCAGACGCAACGCTTCCGTTTCGAACCTGGCATGGACACCACCGACGCGCGGCTGGAGATCGTTGGCCAGGGCCGTGGCCGCTTCGGCGTTGGGGCGGTGTCGCTGATGCCGGCGGACAACGTGCGCGGGTTCCGCGCCGACACCGTGGCGCTGATGAAGCAGATGAACTGCCACATCCTGCGGATGCCGGGCGGCAACTTCATCTCCGCGCACGATTGGGAAGACAGCATCGGCGACCCCGACAAGCGCCCGCCCATCATGGACCCGGTGTGGAACGCGGTGCAGCCCAACGACGTGGGCGTGGACGAGCTGCTGCAGCTGTGCGAGCTGATCGAATGCGAGCCGTTCTGGTGCGTGAACACCGGCTTCGGCGACCCGCGCTCCGGCGCCCAGCTGCTCGAGTACGTCAACGGCGGCGCCGAAACCGAGTGGGGCGCCAAGCGGGCGGCCAATGGCCGCAGCAAGCCCTACGGGGTCAAGTACTGGGCGGTGGGCAACGAGATGTACGGCCACTGGCAGTACGGGCACATGGCCCGTGACCAGTACACGGTCAAGCACAACATGTTCGTGGACGCCATGCGCAAGGTGGACCCGGACATCTACATCGTGGCTCCCGGCGGTTTCGTCGACGAGATGACTACCGGCCAGGGCATCTTCATCGAAGGCCAGCCGCAGGTGCATGTGGGCTCGGATCGCGACTGGGCCTACGGCATGCTCAAGGACAGCTGGGGCAGGTTCGATGCGCTGGGCACCCATGCATATCCGCCGGCGGGCAAGCGCTTCGACCTGGCCACCGGCAAGCTGGTGGATGTCAACCAGACGCTCAACGAGTGGGTGCACCAGATGCCCGATCGCATCCGCACCATGGTCGACGCCTGGGAGCAGTACAAGAAGCACTTCCCGGAACTGGAGAAGGGCAGCGTCAAGGTGTTCTTCGACGAATGGGCCTTCCATTTCGAGGACGACCTCAAGGGCGCCCTGGCAATCGCCGCCGCGTTCCACGAGTTCTTCCGCCATACCGACTTCATCGCGATGGCCGGTTTCACCATGGCCACCGGCTGGTTGAACTTCGACCGCACGCGCTCGCAGATCAGCATCAAGGGCCGGATGTTCCAGTTCTACCAGGAGCGCTTCGGCACCGTGCCGGTATTGGTCAACGGCAACTCGCCCACGCCCGCGCCGAAGTACCCGGTCGGCGGTGACCAGCCCAGCGTCAACACCGGTGGCGACACGTATCCGCTGGACGTGTCCGCGGCGCTGACCGCCGATGGCAGGACCCTGGCCGTGGCCGTGGTCAACGGCACCGAAGCGCCGCACAGCTTCTCGCTCGCGCTGCAGGGCTTCAGGCCCAAGGCGGCGGGGCGCTGCTGGAAGTTCACCGGCCCCGGCCCGGACGCGAAGAACCCGCTCGGGGAGCCGGAGCGCGTCGGTGCCAGGGAGTCGACGTTCGACGCCTCGGCCGGGTCCCTGACCATCGCCCCGGCAAGCGTGGAGATCTACCACTTCGAGCGGGCCTGACCGCGGCCGGTCGTGCCCGGCTGCCTGGCCGGGCACGTGCCGTGCGAGGAAATCCCATGCACGCCCGGCATGGCATGCCGCGCCGGGCATCCGGGTGCTCAAAGGCGCGAAGGGATCAGGTGTGGAAGCCCTGCGCCTCCGGATCCTCGTGCAGGCGCGGCATCTTCATCCAGTGCCAGTAGCTGGTTTCGACCTTCTTCTTCTTTCCCGCGCTTTCCAGGTCCGTGCCCGAATACTGGATGTGGATCGCCAGGACCAGTTCGTCGTCCGCGGTGCGGGCGATGTAGTCGGTCTGGAGGATGGACCTCGGTACTTCCGGGTCCAGCCCCAGCACACGCGCGGCAGCGGAGTTGGACGAGTGGTCGTGGGTGGCGACCTGGCGCCAGCCGTGTCCGACGCACGGGGTCTGTACCTCGGCCAATGCCGTATAGGCGCTGCCCGAGCGGCCGCCGGGGCCGGGAATCTGGTTGGCCAGGTAGTACACCGTCTCCAGCGCCCGCGGCTCGATCGCGATGTACGAACGCGGGGCCACCGCCAGGTTGAACAGGAACGGCCCGGCCCAGCGGAAGTGCGGGAGCAGCTGGCCATCCTCCACCACGGAGCCGGCCGACGGTTCGCCCAGGTGCCAGACGCCAACGATCTCCGGGCAACCGCCCGTCAGCGGGGTGTCCACCGCGCCGTAGCGGTCCCCATAGGCCGTGGCGACCTCGGGCACCGGGCCGCTGCTGCACCCGGCAAGCCCGATAACGGCGGTCAACAGCAAACCCGGAAGCAACCTGCGCATACGACGGCCCCTGTGCGATGGATGGAGCGCGCATCTTATGGGGTGGCGGGCGCCCGTGCGGAGCCCGCCCGGGCAGTGCGCAGAGGTGCCGCAGGCCGCCTGCTCAACCCTCCAGCGGAGGCGGGCAGGGCGCCGGCCGTTGCCCTTATGGGTCCGGTCTTGCACGACGTCATCCACCACGGCCGGGCAGGCCCTCCGCGGCGTGAGCGTGCCCGCTCAGCGGGAATGGGACGCGTCGGCGCCGAGCTGGTTGATCGCGTCGTTCTCCACCACGCGGGGCGGGGTGGGCATGCGGGCCAGCGCCAGCATGGCCCGGCCCACATGCGCGGTGCTGGTGACCAGGCCGGGCGCCAGGCGTATCCCCAGGCCCATGGCGGGCGTGGCCAGCGCATAGAACGGCCGCATCCAGGCATGGGGGCTGCGCTGCCCGTGCGCGGGCTGGATGCCGCCGGGCCGCAGCATCACCGTGGTGATCGGCAGCGCCGCCAGTGCGGCCTCGGTCCGGCCCTTGATCCGCAGCGGCATGATGCGGCTGGTGGGGTCGGCGTGGGCGCCGGAGATGTAGAGCAGGCGGCCGCCCGGGTTGCGCTGCGCATAGGCATGGGCCACGTACAGGGTCAGATCATGGGTGACGTGGTGGTAGCGCGCTTCCGGCGTGCCCAGCGGCGGGGCGCCCGCACAGTAGAAGCAGGCATCGAACGGAGCGAGGCGGTCCAGCACGCCGGCCAGATCGTCGAACCGGTCCACCACCAGCTCCTGCACGCGCGGATCGGAATGGCCAAGCGCGCGGCGCCCGAGCACGGCCACCCGGGTGACCTCCGGGTCGGCCAGGGCCTCGGCCAGCACGCCCTGGCCGACCAGTCCGGTGGCGCCTGTCATCAGGATGCGCATGCGAGTCTCCGCCAGAGCCATGGGCGCCCGAGTCTAGCGCCCGGCGTGTAGGCCGGCATGTTCACCGCCGCTGGCGCGTGCCTGCCGGAGCCGCGTCGGTTGCCAGTACATCCGGCGCGATCCATGCGACCTTGCTGCGGCCGCAGCACAGGGGGCCGCGGAGGGATGTGCGCCTGCAACGGGGAAGCCCGTGCGGGTCATGCACTTCATTGCACCTTGCGTGGGTCGCCGCCCAAGACACCGCGGGTGTCCCATGAGGGGCTCCCATGCCCGCCACGCCCGTGACCCGGCAGGGATCCGGATTGGGTATCGTTGGCCTCCACCGAAGGCACCGCCGCACCCACCGGAGCGCCCCATGAAACCCGATACCCGGCAACGCTATGGAACCCTCTCCCGCCTGCTGCACTGGGGCATGGCGGTACTGGTGGTGTGGCAGGCGCTGAAGCTGGCGGACCGCATCGACGACGGCCAGCACTGGATCGGCCAGGTGCTGGTGCCCTGGCATGTATCCATCGGCACGCTGGTCGGCGTGCTGATCGTGGTGCGCATCGCCTGGGCACTGCGCAACCGCCAGCGCCGTCCGCCGGCGCCGATGCCGCCACTGTTGGGCATGCTGGCCCGCGCCGGACACATCGCCCTGTATCTGGCCCTGCTGCTGATGCCGTTGAGCGGCATCGCCATCCTGGTCGGCAATGGCTATGGCCTGGAGGCGTTCGGCCTGCAGCTGGTGGCACCTGGCACGGAAATCCCGTGGCTGGCTGCGTTCGGCAAGGTGGTCCACTCGCCGCTGGCTTGGCTGCTGGTGCTGCTGGTCATCGGCCATGTGGCCGCAGCCCTGTGGCATGGGCTGGTACGCAAGGATGGCGTGCTGCGCCGGATGCTGTAGCGATCCGCGCGCCACGGGCCAACGGACGTGCGCGACGGAAGCGAGCGCATGCGGCATGGCAGGGCGGGCGGGGGCACACGGCCTGGAGGATCCTGTCGCGGTAACAGCCGCCGGATTGCAGGAGGGCACGCGAAGTGGCCGGCAGGAGGCTGGCCGGTTGGTTGGTTCTCAAGCGCGCGAAAGGGCGTTTCACCGTGAGCCCGACCCCTGCCAGTCGGGTCTCCCGCGACCCTTGAGCCCGGTCCGCCGTACCTTGGGTGATATGCGTCGCCTACCGGGCTTCGAAGGCTCCCCGCCAAGGCGTTGCGCAGTCCATCCGAACGGATTCGAGGAGACACGCCCATGCAGGCTTTCGCCCTTCTTCTAACGCTGTCGGTTTCGCTCGCCGCCCCGCTGGCAGTGGCCAAGGACGACCCAGGCACCATCGATCGCGATGACCAGGCGGTCATGGCGTCCAGGGCCTTCCTCTTCGGCCATCCGGACCTGAAGTACCGGACCGAGGGCTTCCTGGCCTACGACGAAGGCCGCTTCGACGAGGCGCGCACGAACTTCCTCAAGGCCGCTGAGTTTGCCGACAAGCCGGCGCAGGCGGTGCTGGCGGAGATGGCCTGGAAGGGAGTGGGGCAGCCGGCTGACCGGGCGATGGGATATGTCTGGGCGGACCTGGCGGCCGAGCGCGGCTATCGCCAGTTCGTGGTCCAGCGGGAGCGGTACTGGTCGCAGCTGGACGCAGCCGAGCGTGAGCGGGCGCTCGAGGAGGGCGCTGCGATCATGGAGCAGTACGGCGACGCCGCAGCCAAACCCCGGCTCGTCAAGCAGATGCGGCTGGCGCAGCAGGGCATGATGAAGTCAGTGCGTCGCTACCAGGCCGACGTCTATGTGGTGGGCCAGAACGGCGTGCTCAGCCAGATCCGCGGACATGACTTCTACGCGCCCAAGTTCTGGCGGCCGGAGCAGTACTTCGAGTGGGTGGACGCGGTCTGGAAGGACCCGCCGGCCGAGAACGTCGATGTGGGGCCGGTGGAGGAGGTCGAGCCCGGCCTGGATCGCTAGCCTGTGAGGTTGCGCCTTCGACGGGACACGGGCACGTCGTTACGGGTGGTTGGCCCGGCTGTTGCCCCGGGGATGGGTGCGTCAGGTGCGCGGTTCGGGGAGCCGTCCCCCGGTGCGAACTGCAGAGTCAGGGTTGGACCGCCGGTGCCGGGGCGTCCTCTGCGGCGAGTCCGCCCCTCCCGGGGGGCGGTTTCGGTGCCGGCGCCGGCGTCTGGGCCTGGCGCCGGCGTCAACAGCATTCAAAGGGATGCGCCCCACACGGCCGGGGCCCGCCTGCTTGGCTAAACGGCTCAGGCAGGCCATGCTGCAGGCTCGTCCCATGTCTACCGGTATCTCATGACCTGTCGCCTCACCCAAGCCTTCCTGACTTCCGCACTGATCCTGGGCCTTGCCGGCTGTGACCGCGCTCCTGCGCCCGAAGCCGCCGCCGATGCCGCGCCGCCGCAGGCCGCGGAGCCGGCCGCCGCACAGGCCAAGCCGCCGATCAGCAAGTTCAAGGCCTACACCCAGCGCTTCGAGGGCGAGACCCTGCTCACCCAGAGCCATGCCACCGGCCACGTGGGCGACTGGTTCTTCACCCACTGGAAGGATGGCGGCGAGGCCTCGTTCAAGCTGGATCCGCAGGGCAACTTCAAGATCGACTGGGTCGACGGCAACTACAACTACGTCGGCGGCCCGGGCTGGGAGCGCGGCGACCGCAACCGCGTCATCGGCTACCACCTCAACGAGGATTCCGGCGCCAGCTACGTGACCCTGTACGGCTGGGGCTACAACAAGGACATGGACCCGACCGACCCGGCGCACCTGGTCGAGTACTACGTGGTCCAGCGCGGTGTGCGCACCGGCGGCCAGGGTGGCGAGCAGGGCGTGAGCTTCACCAGCAACGGCGTGGAATACACCACCTACCGCACCGTGCGCACGCAGAAGCCGTCGATCAACAACACCGCCACCTTCTACCAGTACTGGAGCCGCCCCAAGGAGCAGCTGCCGCTGGGCCAGGACCACAAGATCATCTTTGCCGACCACGTCGCGGCCTGGGAGCAGAACGGCTGGAAGCTGCCGGACATGGACAACTTCGACGCCAGCGACGACCCGACCTACCAGGTCTTCGCGGTGGAGGTGTTCCTGATCGAGAACGGCGGCACCGTCTCCGGGCGGGTGTGGGACGCGGCGGAGTAACCCGCGATCCGGTGACCATGAGGTCGCTGCCGGCCTGCGTGGCTGGCAGAACACTTCAGGTCCGCTGCACTCCGCTTCTTTGCGGCGGAGTGCAGCGCCTCCCTCAACGTGGGCGCTGCGGTATATCTTCGGCGAGGCACGGCCCGCCTGGTGCGGTGCCCGGGAAGAACGCGAGCCCAAGGGGGAGCGATGAATCACGGCAGCACGCTGGCAGGACTGCTGATGGTTGCAGTCTCACTGGTCGCAACCAGCGCCCAGGCGCAGACCATTCGTGCGCACCAGCCCCGCGCCCAGCACAAGCCGCCGCCACAGGCACCGCGGCAGCCTTACAACTCCATGGCCCGCGACACGACGCCGTTCAACTGCGAGCAGTACCGCGCCCATCCGCATCCGGGCATGGTCGGCTTCTGCGAGGGAGTGGAGCACTCGGTGCTGAAGGCAGAGGCCCAGCGCCAGGGACGTCCCGGGGCATCGGCCAGCGTCATCGCCCTGCCGGCGATGGGCAGCGCAGAAGCACGCGAGCTGGGATATGCCTGCATTGGTGGCCAGGCCATGCGCCGGCTGGCCAACGGCTGGGAACAGGTCATGGCCCGTGAGGGCGGCTGGCAGCGTTGCCGTGGCGGCTGATCGGGCAAGCCGGCCAGCATTGGTGTGTGTCCTCGGCCCCCCGCAGGCACGGGACGCGCCCACTTCCGCGAACGCGTAGCGGTAAGCAGACACCCACCATGTCGACTCCGCCCAGCCGCCTGCAACTGCCACCCGGCCCGTGGCGCACCGTGCTCGAGGCCCTGGTCGCGCACTTCCCGCGGATCCCCGAATCGCAGTGGCGCGAGCGCTTCGTGCAGGGGCGCGTGCTGGACCAGCACGGCAAGCCGTTGCCACTGGATGCACCGTATCAAGTCGGCGCGCTGGTGCAGTACTTCCGCGAAGTCGCGGATGAGACACCGCTGCCGGGCGGCGAATACGTGGTCCACCACGACGACCACCTGCTGGTGGCGTTCAAACCGCACTTCCTGCCCGTGGCCCCGACCGGCGCCTGGGTGCGGGAAACCCTGCTGACCCGGATGGTCGCCCTGACCGGCAACACCGACCTGGTGCCCCTGCACCGGCTGGACCGCGACACCGCCGGGCTGGTGATGTTCTCAACGCAGCGCGCTACCCGTGGCGCCTACCAGGCCCTGTTCCGCGAACGCCGCATCCGCAAGTTCTACCGCGCCGTGGCCGCGGCCTTGCCGGGGCTGAGCTTTCCCCGCGTCCATCGCAGCCGCCTGGAAGCAGGCGAGCCCTTCTTCCGCATGCGCGAGGTCGAGGGAGAACCCAACAGCGAGACCGTGATCGACGTGCTGGCGCGCGACGGTCCCTTCTGGACCTACCGCCTGGAGCCGGTCACCGGCCGCAAGCACCAGCTGCGCGTGCACATGGCCGCCCTGGGCGCGCCGATCCTGCATGACCGGTACTACCCGGAGCTGCAGCCGCAAGGGCCGGATGACCTGGAGCGGCCGCTGCAGCTGATGGCGTGTGGGTTGACTTTCGATGATCCCCTCAATTGCGTGGCATGCAGGTTCTGCATTGAGGAGGGGAAGGGATCAGCCCCTTGGGCAGGGGGCTTGGGGGGGGCGGACTGATCGTCCTATCTGAGGAGTGGTTGGCAGCGCTGCCACCTTGGCACATCATTTGGAAGCGTGCCTTCGATCGTTGGCTTTAGCACTCATGTAAAGCGTTGCGCTACGCCATCCGATGGCTGTGAATTCAGCAGCTCAGACGGCGCCACAATTGTTACTTCGAAAGCTTCAGAATTACGGGGATCTTTAATGCAGTGTTTGCACCCTCATTGCCCTTTGGGTAATGGCTTGTCGTCTTGGGCTGATGTTCTGGACCGTACTGAACTTAGGGTTCGCGCTGGGGACCGGCCGTCCTTTCTCGCAGCATTGGGTGCTTGCGGAGCCTTGAGTGGCGCCGTGCATGTTCCGCCTGAAATTTTATCGACGGCTGGATTCAAGAGAATTCTTCGCGCCTGCCCCTGTCTTTATGCGCAAGTTTCGGTAAAGACCACAGCGCGAGCGGTAGTTCATCTTTGCGAAGTTACGCTTGGGGCGCCGATTGATTCCTCAAACGTCTTTGACGCCTTTAAGATTCAGCATCCAAATTCAGCGCGGAGCTTTCTCCACCCTCCCATAATCCCTGGCGCTAACGGCGGTGAAATAATGGAGGCTCTGTGTTCGGAAGTATTGACGAATCACGGAGTTCCACACATGGCTGAGGACGCTGATGGGTGGCCGGATTGGGGTGCATGCTGTCACGTGTCACTTAATACCGGAAAGCTACGACAGCTAAAGCTTTACGGGGACATACTGATACCTTGTGCGCCTCACAATATTCTAATTTCTGTTAAGTCGGAAAAGGCGCGCGAGCGCTTTGTTGTTTCCGGAAATCGATTGGAATCGGTGGGTTTCGGATTCTTTGATGAGCCGGATGAGTTCTGGACGACGACCAGGATGAATATGTACAAGAGGTGGGGCTTTTCCGCTATATATATGCCCGAAATTACGCTATCCGCGATCAAGTCTCACCTTGCCGGGCTAGGCACATCCGGTCATGCAATCAATATCAATGGGACGGAGCTCTTTCGTCCACTTGAAGATTTCGGGCGCGACATTGCCAGGATAGCGGGAAAGGTGTCCTTGGCAATATGATTTTGCTTCCTATAATAAATCAAAAAATGAGGGTAGGGCGACGAGTTCGAATCTCCTGGTCAAAGAACCTGCGGAGTGAGATTACGTTATCGCTGTCCCTGTAACAGGTTTCAATGCTGTTTTTAAGCGACTCGGGGACAACGAGTCTGATGTTATCCATTTCCATCTCGGCAATGGATGTGGCCGCAACGCGATCGTCTACGGTAGCAAGGAAGACTTCGCAGTTGAGTCGCTCGCTCGATACCTGCTTCCACCTTTCCCTTAGGGTGGTCTTCGCCGCGAGCACCAGAGCCTCTGCTGGTGCTCGCGTTCCGTTATGCAAATGGGCGAGATCGGGCATAATGAAATCAGGTCTGCGTCCACCCGTAATTGCTTGCTCCACAAACCGAACGCGTCCTGCTGAAAGCGCTGCTGAGATGTGATGTTCGAAAGACCGGCCGGCGCGTGTCTTCCGTTGCTGGCTCGCGCTCAGGAACACCGCATCGATCTGCGGATAATTGCGGAGGACGGCTGCTGCGATGTCGTCGGTGCCGCATAGAATCGACAGCAGTTCACTCGCCCGCCGCCGCAGCTCGTGACGGCGGTAAAGCCGGTACTCAAGCTCGCGGCTGATCTCCATGATCGCGTCGCCGGGAGCTTCGATCTCCCAAGGGTCGAATTTTGCAAGCCCCTTGGATTCCAGCCACTGCCGCCGTGCCTCTTCCGCAATGCTGGCCGGGTCCGGAATGGTCGCGTACTCCCGTACGAGGTCGCCAAGCGTGCCGTTCCTGATGGCGAAGCGGAACCGGTCAATCAGCTCCTCCAGCTCGTCCTGGGCAGTCTGGGCGGTCTGAGCGAGGCTTGAGGGCGGAAACAGCTGATGATGGAAGTCGACTGAAAGGTCAAGCACGGTTTCCAGCAGTTCGGCTTCGTCCCCGGCCGAGTCCAGAGTGACTATCCACCACCCGCACCCGGCAACCGGACTGCTGAAGCGACCGGCGAGCAGTAGAGAAGCGGGGGTGAGGTCCTTGAACAGCGTCCTGGGAAGACGCGTAAAGTGGGTCTCGGAGCCTTTGTTGCTGTAGTGGCGCATGCTCGAAAGGGTCGTCTCCCCCGTCTGCGGCCACAGCACGGCTACCTCGGCCGTGAAGATATGCGGCTTTTCCGGGTTCTCCGAGCGGAGTTCCGGAAAAAAAGCTGCCTCACGGATGGGGCGCGGAATGTAGAACCCCGCCTGGTGTTTTCCCGAGTCCGAGGCCCATGACGTGTCATTGCGCGACAGCTTCTTTACCAGCAGCAGCTCACTCTGCTGCGCCAGCGCCTGGATCTTCCACCATAGCGGGGAGCCGTCCGCAGACTCCTCTTCGACGCGCGGTGCTTCAGTCAGGTAGAGCTCCTGCCGCTCGGACATGCCTTTCCCCTGGTTTCGATGCGCTTTGCCAGCGCCATGATGATTTCCGCCCTGTGTGCAGGCGTATGCCCCCTGAGCGAGCATTCCCATACAGTCTCGACATGCCATCCGATGGCTGCCAGTCTCCCTGCGGTCTGGAGGTCCCGGGCGCGATTCGCATCCACCTTAGCTTTCCAGAACTCAGGACGCGTCTTGGGCAGACGGAACAGGTGGCAGTCATGCTGGTGCCAGAAGCAGCCGTGGACGAAGACAACCGTCCGGTACTTCGGCAGAACAATGTCGGGCCGGCCGGGCAGCCCCGCGCCCCCCAGCCGGTAGCGGAACCCGAGAGCATGGAGGCCCTTCCGGATCTCCAGCTCGATCTTTGTGTCCTTCCCCCGGATCCGCGACATCAGCGCGGAACGGCGCTCCGGGCTGATGATGTCCGCCATCAGGCGCTCTTGCGGGACCGCTTGGCCGGTGCCGCTTTCGCCGCCACCAGGTGCGGCACCATGATCCGGGCGACCTCCGCGATCACGGGTACCACTACAGAATTGCCGAACTGCTTGTATGCCCGTGTATCGGACACCGGAATGCGGAAATCGTCATCGAACCCCATCAGCCGGGCGCACTCGCGCGGCGTCAGACGACGGGGATTCCTGTCGCGGCCGCGGTGGATGAGGATCTCGGACCCGTCCTTGTAATAGCGCGCGGAGAGGGTGCGGGCGGTGTCCCCGGGAGTCACCAGGCCGAAGCCGAAGCCGTTGCCTTTCTCGCGGTGCTTGGCGGCGTAGTTCTGCAGATAGTCCCAGAGCTTGTCGGACAGGATGTACTTGTCCAGCACCTTGCCCTTGGGGCCGCCGATGGATGGCCAGTCGGCCGGCTCGCTTCCATCCTCGCGATGCAGGATGCTGCCGATCTTGGGCGCGTCCTCGAAGGGTGGCAGCTGGAGTTCATCCCAGCTGAAATCCGCTGGTTCCCGGAAGCCCACGATGATGATGCGTTCGCGGTGCTGGGGAACAAAATGCTTGCCGTTGATGACCTTGTGGAAGACCTGGTAGCCCAGTTCGTTCTGCAGGACATCGATGATGGTCGAGAATGTGCGGCCCTTGTCGTGGCTGCCAAGGTTCTTGACGTTCTCCAGCAGGAAGGCTCTGGGCCTTTTCGCGGCGATGATGCGGGCGACGTCGAAGAACAGCGTTCCCTGCGTTACGTCGGCAAAGCCATGGGGACGACCGAGGGCATTTTTCTTGGAAACACCAGCGATCGAGAACGGCTGGCACGGGAATCCCGCCAGCAGCACGTCATGGTCCGGCACATCTTCTTCGTGGACCTGTGTGATGTCGGTTGCGAAGATGTGGTCCGGGCCATCATGGAAGTTGGCGGTATAGGTCTTCCTGGCATAGGTGTCCCACTCGCTGGTGAACACGCAGCGGCCACCCTGCTGCTCGAACGCAGTACGGATGCCCCCGATGCCGGCGAAAAGATCGATGAAGGTGAATCTGGCCGGCTCCTTCGACGGCTCGCCGAGCGGCAGCAGCCGCTGCCGGATCGCATCGGCGATGTAGGGCTTCGGCTCTGTCTCCCGGGCTTCCCAGCGACGCACGGTCTTCGGGTCGACTCCCAGCGCCAGGCCAACTTCCTTGTGGCTGAACAGCTTCAGGACTCGGTCGAGCAACTCGTAGGCTTCCATCTCTGACTCCGGGAAAGATCGGGACATTCTGTCCGAATGTGTCCCGTGGGGGAAGGGGAAAAAAAAGAGGGCGCTGGGAAGCGCCCGAAACGAGGAGCTGGAATTTCTGTCGTCTAGCCGGTGTGGCAAGACGGTGCGCATGTGGCGCAGCCGTTGGCCGTGGGGTAGATCGTCCTTGCCAGGGTGACGCCCCCCCAGCAGGAACTGTGCAGACCGAGGTCCTTCGTGCTGTCCGCACGCGAGAGCCAGTAACAGCCCTCCTTGTGGACCTCATGGTCGCCATTGCTTTGCTGCCTGTTGTTCACGTGGTACCTGTCCATCGTCAACTTCTCCGGTCAGCGCGGGTGCGCAGCCGGATAGTGGCGGCGTCCCGTCTCACTGCGTGAGACCGGTCACACTCCGCCTCGGGTGGGAAAGCTCCTACGGAAATTTCCCAAAGTTCCGACAGGACAACGGCCGGTATGCCGGCTGTGCCAGAGATCCCGCCTGTGCAAGCTCCTCCAGCCGGCTATCCCGGCCGGTAACCACTGGAAGGAGATCCCATGAGCTCGCAGAACAGGATTTCACTGCAGTTGAGCGAGGCACAGCTGGCGGCGGCCCGGGAGGCCATCGGCTCGCTGGAGCAGGCGCTGGCGTCTCTGGTGTCGCTGTCTCCGCCCGAGCGGCGGAGGCTGATCAAGATGGGCCCCAAGTCCGAGAGCTTCTGCCGCCAGGCGCTGCGGGTGATGGAGCAGAACCCGCACATCGTCCCGGACAGCGTGGACGTGGCCTCGGCCCGGGAGGACCTGGTGGCACTGGATGCGCTGCGTCCGTTGCTGGACCGGGTGCGGCGGCTGGCGGAACGCGGCAACGATACGGAGATGGCGCTGGGCAGCGACGTCATGGACGTCTCGCTCAAGGGCTACCAGCTGCTGCGCGTGGCCGGCAAGCAGCAGGGCCTGGACGGGTTCGCCAAGGAGCTGGGCCTGCGCTGGGCCAAGAGCCGTCGCAAACAGGAAGAAGCCGAGCCGGCCGAAGACCCGGCCTGAGTGCCCGCGCCGACACACAGCCCTGTGCCGACCGGCATACCGCCGGTCGGGCTGCATCCCTTTTCAGCCGCCTCCGGGCGGCTCTTTTTCGTCTGGCCATTGCCTGTACGCGGGGTAGCGTGGCCCCGGCCTTTGCGCCCCTGAGCGGGTGCGGACGCCAGCCGGACGTATCGCCGGGAGGGCATGGGCAGGGTTGAAGCGCGGCCAGCTCCATCCCACGTGCGCGAGGGGTGTGGAGAAGGCTGGGATCGGGTCCAGGACGCAGGGCCGCTTGCTGGCAGGGATGTTTCAGCCGTTACGGTCTATCGGGCAGCCGGTCCGGAGAGTCCCGGAACTCTTCCGTTGGACAAAATTTCATCAACGGAGAGCCTCTGATTCATTCCGTTGGACAAATTTTCATCAACGGAGAGTCTCCGATTTATTCCGTTGGACAAATTTTCGTCAACGGAGAGTCCCGGATACTCATCGATGGACAAAATTTCATCATCGTTGAGTGTCTGATTCATTCCGTTGGACAAATTCTGTCCAACGATGAGGCTCGGATATTCAACGGAAAGCATCAGAGGCTCAACCTGGCGGCGCGGGTCCTCGACCCTTGCGAGCCAGTTCTCTCGCGGTAAGAATTCCCCGACCCGGAGAGTTGGATTCTTCTGATGCCTTCGATGCCGCGCAGCGTTCGGACACAGCCCGGAGGCTGAAGCCAGAAGGGGCAGGCACAGACCAGGCCGGGCACGCAGCCAGCGACCGGCACGCCGGGGTTGCCGCGCAACAGGGCCGATCCTGATGTACCCGCAACAACAGCATGAAAGCCGGTGCGAGGTCGCTGGCGACCTCGCGGGCATGTCCGGAAGGCGGCGGCGCTGCTCAGCCCTTGCCCGGCTGCCATCCTTCGGGCGGGACGGTGTTGATCATCCACGGCACGCCGAACCTGTCGATGCAGCCGCCGAAGCCGGGCGACCAGAAGGTCCCGGCGAAGGGCATGGTCTGCCTGCCGCCCTCGGACAGCTGCTCGAACCAGCGGCGGGCCTGGTCGACGTCACCGGTGTGCAGGGTCACGTCGAAGCCGTTCTTCGGTTTGTCGACATTGGGCGCCCACTGCACGTCCATGTCCGCGCCCATCAGCGATTGGTCGCCGACTTCCAGCCAGGCGTGCATCAGCCAGTCCTTGTATTGCTCGTCCACGGGCATCTCGTCGCCGGGGGCGGCCGAGTAGGGCACGGCGGCGGTGATCCTGCCGCCCAGCACCCGGGCGTAGAACTCGAAGGCCTCGCGGCACTGGCCGCGGAAGCTGAGGCTGGTCACGATCTTCATAACGTCTCCTCCTTGGTGGTGGCCGCCCGGGCCAGCCGGGCGGGTGATCGACTCACGGACTTGCGACGGGTGGGGAGGGGGATCGACAAGATTTGGCGGCGTCGTCGCCAGCTCTTTCGGAGCCGCCCACCTGGCTGGACGCCGTCGGCGCGGGTGGCGTGGACCGATAGCCTCAGGGTGCAAGAGGACGATGGCTTAGCATCGCACCATCCCACCGGGAGGTGAGCGGCCATGTCCCGCTATTACGAACTGTCCGAAGACTACCTCCACGATTACGGCATCACCCGCGGGCCGAAGCTGCCGGACCGGAGTGTCATGGCCGGCGAGGCCGTCGACGGTAGCCTGTTGCCGGAGCTGCGGTTCGAGATCAACGTGCCGGACGGGGAATCGTGCCCGCACTACATGACCGGCGGGACGGTGATCGCCAGCGACAGGCTGGTGGCAGTCCTGCGCGGCGCGGGGGTAGACAACTTCCAGTGCTTCCCGGCACGCCTGGTCAATCCGGACACGGGCATGGAGCGGAGCGGGTACCAGCTGTTCAACGTGCTGGGGGTTGGCAGCGTTACGGCTGCGGGAGCAGCCATGGTCGATGCGGCGACCCGCCGGAGTCGGCTGCATATGTTCCGTCTGGCCGGCAACCTGGCGACCCTGGTGGTGGACGAGGTGGTGCGTGATGCGCTGGTCGCCCATCGGCCGGCCGGGGGATGGGGGATCCTGCTTGAGGAGCTGGGATGAGGTCCGTCGGGAGCCTTGGCGGTCCGGGCGGTGCCCGGCTTCCGCCACCTGGCGTCAACGGGCGGGCGGGTTAGTCTCGGCGCATCCATCTGATGGGCAGGTACACATACATGCAGCGATCTCCCGGACGTCTTCCGCTCGTATTCCCGCTGGGCCTGGCCCTGCTGGCGGTGGCCTGCGCGGCACCGCGCGACAGGGCCGGGTCTGCAGGGCAGAACGTGGCCATCTCCGGCACCGGGGCGAGCATCG
>JAEWAG010000039.1 GCA_023391775.1 Pseudomonadota bacterium
GGCTAGCACTGGCCCCCGCTGGCGACTGGCCGTTTCCGGACAACAAAGCCGGCCCCGCCGGCGCCTCCGGTGAGGGCCGCTCAGGGCGTACGCAGGGCCGGCAGCAGGGCGGCGGGGTCGCCATCCCCGGGCGGAAGCTCCAGGCCCAGCAGACGCGCCAGCAGCGGGTGCACGTCCACGTTGGCGAATGGCGGCAGCTGCACCCCATGGCGGAACGAGGGCCCGTGTGCCAGGAACACCGCGCGCATCGACGGCAGGTCGGGGTCGTAACCGTGCGCGCCGCGGTCGTGGCTGCCGTCGGCATTGCGGCGCTCTACGGTCTGGCGCCCCAGCGCGTTCCAGCCTTCATCCATCTGGCAGACGATCGGCGGCACCCGCGGATGCCGGCCGTAATGCAGGCGCGCGGGAATGTCGTTCTTCTGCCAGCACTGGTAATGCGGGTGCCGGCCCGGCAGGCGCCGGTGCAACTCCTGCTCGTGGCCGGGACGCGGCAGCAGCCCGATCACCTGGCCGACGCTGACCACCTCGGCCTCTTCGCGCGAGGCGATGTCCTCCACCGCGATGTACTGGCTGGGGGGTGTGGATGCCATGCCGTGGTCGGACACGACCACCACATCCGGCGTGAGCCCGCCTTCGTGCAGGCGCTGCAGCAGCTGGCCGATGGCCGCGTCCACCGCGCGGATTGCGGTGCGGGTCGCGTCGGCCTCCGGCCCATGGTCGTGTCCGGCGCCGTCGACGTTCTCCAGATACACGGCCACCAGCCCCGGACGCGGGCCGTCGGGGGCAAGCATCCAGCCGGCGATGCGCTGTACGCGCTGCTCCAGCGGCACGCCGGCGTCGAACGCCTGGCTGTAACGCGGCAGCACGCCGTCATGGGCGGCGGTGGCGCCCGGCCAGGCCCACACGGCCGTAGCGATGCCGGCACGCTCGGCACTGACCCACAGCGGCTCGGCCTGCCACCAGCCGGCCACCTTCGCAGCCTCCTTGTCGGCCACCAGGAAACGGCCCAGCTCCGGATCCTTCATGGAGTTGTGGACCACGCCATGGCGGTCCGGGCGCAGGCCGGTCACCAGGGTGTAATGGTTGGGGAAGGTGAGCACCGGATAGGAGGGGCGCATCCAGGCGGCATGCACGCCCTCGCGTGCCAGCTGGTCCAGCACCGGGGTGTCGCCGCGCCCGAGCGCATCGGCGCGCAACCCGTCGATGGAGATGAGCAGCAGGGGACCGGGGGCGGGTGCGTTGTCGGGGCGGGGTGCAGTGGTCGCGCACGCGACCAGTTGCAGCAGCAGGAACAGCGAGCCGAGGAAGCGGGGGAGCGCGGACATCGTGAACGGATCAGCAAGCGGGTGGGAAGCTTGGCAGAGCCATGTTGCAATGCGCCAGTCGTCCCGGATGCTTGACCGGCTGCCAGCCCGCATTGATGCTGGCCCGGAGCCTCAAGGAGTTTCGCCATGGACCACCGCGCCCTGTATCTCCTGATGTCTGCCCCCTTGCTGGCCTTTGCGGCCCAGTCCGGCGTCTCCTCGTCCACGTCCCCGGCAACGGCAAGCCCGCGGCAGCAGCAGGCGGAGGCGCCGCTTGACGCGGCCCGGCCCGACGCGCAATCGACGCGCCGCAGCCGCATGGTCGAACCGGAAGGCAGCCGGCGGCCAACGTTCCATCTCACGGCGGTGTTCATCGAGAACGAGCCGGATGTCACCACCAAGGACAACTGCCTGAAGAACACCGGCACCCGCCTCAAGCGTGAGGATAGTGGCAACCGTGCCTGTACCTCGGGCAATGGCGTGGTTTACCGCATGCCCTGATCGCAGGCGGCTGCTCCCATCCCGCAGCTGAAGACCGCGAGCCGCGTTGAGGCGGCGTTGTGCGGCCGAGCCGTATAACGGGCCCAAGCCCTATGCGGAGACCGCCATGAAGCCGTCCCACCCTGCCCGAGCCGTTGCCCTCGCGGCCGTTCTGCTGGTGGCGCTGGCACCGCTGGCCCAGGCCCAGTCGGTCTCGCCGAACCGGTACAGCCAGAACCCGGACACCAGCAGCAGCTCGCGGCCCTCTACCTGGGAGCGGTCCCGCGAACAGGCCCGGGCCGCCAGCCAGCAGCAGAACCAGGCCGCCCGGCTTGCCAACGCGGACCGCCACCGCCAGGCACTGGAAGACAACCGCCGGCGCATGGAAAACGACCGCCAGCGCACCGAGCGGCGCATGGCGCATGCGGCCAGCCCGGAGCATCGCGAGCGTTACCGGCAGGACTTCGAGGCCCGGCGCATCGAGTACGAGCGCGAACGCGAACGCATCGAGCGCGATCGCGAGGCGGCCGAGCGCTACCAGCAGCAGCGCGAGGAAGCGCGCCGCCGCGACCCGCGCTGAGCGCCGTGTCCTGATCCCCGCGCTGCACAAAGGCCGCGCGGCGGCACGCTGCGATAATGCCGGCACATCTCTTTGCGAGGCCGTCCGGCATGCCTGATCCGCGTCATGATCCCTCCCGCGTCATCCGCGCCCCGCGCGGCAGCCAGCTCACCTGCCGCAGCTGGCTGACCGAGGCGCCGTACCGGATGCTGCAGAACAACCTGGACCCCGACGTGGCCGAGCGCCCGGAGGATCTGGTGGTCTACGGCGGCATCGGCCGCGCCGCGCGTGACTGGGCCAGCTACGACGCCATCCTCGAGACCCTGAAGGACCTGCGCGACGACCAGACCCTGCTGGTGCAGTCCGGCAAGCCGGTGGGCGTGTTCCCGACCCATCCTGACGCGCCGCGGGTGCTGATCGCCAATTCCAACCTGGTGCCGCACTGGGCCACCTGGGAGCACTTCAACGAGCTGGACCGCAAGTGCCTGGCCATGTACGGCCAGATGACCGCCGGCTCGTGGATCTACATCGGCTCGCAGGGCATCGTGCAGGGCACCTACGAGACCTTCGTGGAAATGGGCCGCCAGCACTACGGCGGCGACCTCACCGGCCGCTGGATCCTCACCGCCGGCCTCGGCGGCATGGGCGGCGCGCAGCCGCTGGCCGCCTCGCTGGCCGGCGCCTGCTCGCTGACCATCGAATGCCAGCAGAGCCGCATCGACTTCCGCCTACGCACCCGCTACGTGGACGAGCAGGCCACCGACCTGGACGACGCCCTGGCGCGCATCGCCAAATACACCGCCGCCGGCGAGGCCAAGTCGATCGCGCTGCTGGGCAACGCCGCCGAGGTGCTGCCGGAGCTGGTGCGCCGCGGCGTGCGCCCGGATTGCGTCACCGACCAGACCAGCGCCCACGACCCGGTGCACGGCTACCTCCCCATCGGCTGGAGCGTGGAGCAGTGGCTGGCCCTGCAGACCTCCGATCCGGACGCGGTGCGTGACGCGGCGAAGAAGTCCATGCGTACCCACGTCGAAGCGATGCTGGCTTTCC
>JAEWAG010000046.1 GCA_023391775.1 Pseudomonadota bacterium
CTGCTGGAGCATGTACGCGCCAGCGGCGAGCTGCTGTTCCGCGGCGGCCACCTGGAGTCGCTGCACGCGGCCATGCGCGAGGCCTTCCTCGCCCGCCTGCGCCGGCGCGATCCGGCCACCCATGTCCTGCACGATGCCGCGCGCGTCGCGGCGCTGTCCGAACGCCTGCAGATGCCGCTGGCCCGCGTGCGCGAGGCCATGCAGCCGCCGCAGGACCGCCAAGAATTCCACGCGCGCGTGCGCACCCTGGTCCAGATGAGGAACCGGTTATGACCCAGAGCCCGGCCGTCCCGCCGATGCCCCCGATCCCGCCCATGCAGCCGGTCACCGGCGAGGCCCTCGCCGGCCGCGTCGCCGCGATCCGCGCGGAGGTCGGGCGCGCCTTCATCGGCCAGGACGACGTGCTGGACCAGGTGCTGGTGGCGCTGCTGGCCGGTGGCCACGTGCTGATCGAAGGCGTGCCCGGCCTGGGCAAGACCCTGCTGGTGCGCGCGCTGGCCCGGGCACTGGCGCTGGAGCACGCCCGCGTGCAGTTCACCCCGGACCTGATGCCCAGCGACATCAGCGGCCACGCCGTGTACGAGCAGGACAGCGGCGCGTTCCGCATCCGCCGCGGCCCGGTGTTCACCCACCTGCTGCTGGCCGACGAGATCAACCGCGCCCCGGCCAAGACCCAGTCGGCCCTGCTGGAGGCGATGCAGGAAGGGCAGGTGACCATCGAGGGCGAATCCTTCGCCCTGCCGCCGCCGTTCATGGCCCTGGCCACCCAGAACCCGGTGGAGCAGGAGGGCACCTATCCGCTGCCGGAGGCGCAGCTGGACCGCTTCCTGTTCAAGCTGCTGATCGGCTACCCGCGCCACGAGGACGAGGTGCGCATGGTGGCCGAGGTCACCGGCGGCCGCGGTGGCGGCGACTTCGAGCTGGACCAGGTGCGTGCGGTGGTCACTGCCGCCGAACTGGTCGCCATGCAGAACGGCGTGGCCCAGGTGGTGGTGGACCCGGCGGTGGTGGATTACGCGGTGCGGATCGTCGCCGCCACACGCAAGTGGCCGGGCATCGCCATGGGCGCAGGCCCGCGCGGCAGCATTGCCCTGGTGCGTGCGGCGCGCGCGCAGGCGGTGCTGGATGGCCGCGACTTCGCCACTCCGGATGACATCCGCGCGGTCGCGGTGCCGGCACTGCGCCATCGCATCGCCCTGGCCGCGGAGCTGCAGATCGACGGGCAGTCGCCGGACGACGTGCTGCGCGCGCTGCTGGCCCGGGTGGAGGCGCCGCGCAAGTGAGCGCCGCCCGCGCCCGAATGTCCGCCACGGAGGCCGGATGAGGCCCGGCATCGCCCTGCTGGTGCTGCTGGGCACCTGCGCCGTTGCCGGCATCGCGGTGCTTGCTGGCTGGCTGCCGCCGCGGGCGTGGTGGGCGCTGGTCGCTACCATCGCTGCGGTGAGCTTTGTCGACGTGCTGCGCCTGCGCGCGCTGCCCACGCCCGCGCTGGAGCGGCGTCTGCCCGAGGCACTGCCGCTGGGTGTGTCGCGCCAGGTGGAGCTGGAGCTGCGCAATACCCGCGCCATGCACGTCGAACTGGCGGACCTGCATCCGGAAGGCTGGCAGGCCGAGGGCCTGCCCGTGCGCCTGCACCTGCCCGCCGATGGCGTGGCGCGCGTGCGCTACCGCATCGTGCCGGCCGCACGCGGCAGCTTCGTGTTCGAAGGCGCGCACCTGCGCCTGCATTCGCCCTGGCGGCTGTGGCGCGCGCTGCGCGTGGCCGGTGTACCGCAGCACGTGCGTGTGTATCCGGACTTCGCTCCGCTGGCGAAGCTGGCGCTGTTCAGCGCCGAACAGGCGTCGATGCTGGTCGGCGCGCACCTGCGCCGTCGCCGCGGCGAGGGCACGGATTTCCGCCAGATGCGCGAGTACCGCGTCGGTGACAGCCTGCGCCAGGTCGACTGGAAGGCCACCGCCCGCGCACGCAAGCTGATCTCGCGCGAGTACCAGGACGAGCGCAACCAGCAGCTGCTGCTGGTGGTGGATACCGGCCGGCGCATGCTCGCCAGCGAGGGCGGGCTGTCGCACTTCGACCATGCGCTCAACGCCGCGCTGGTGGTGGCCTGGCTGGCGCTGCGCCAGGGCGATGCGGTGGGCCTGATGGCCACCGGCGCCGACCATCGCTGGCTGCCCCCGCGACGCGGCCCCGGTGCGCTGCAGGGCCTGCTGCGCGGCAGCTACGACCTGCAGCCGCAGGTGGTGGCCACCGACTACCTGGCCATGGCCGATGCCCTGGCCGCGCGCCAGCGCCCGCGCGCGCTGGGGATGCTGGCGCCCAACGAGCGCGACGAGGACACCGACGACCTGCTGGCGGCCGTGCGCCTGCTGCAACGCCGCCACCTGGTGTGCGTGGCCAGCCTGCGTGAGCAGGTGCTGGACCAGGCGCTGGAGACGGAGGTGGACGACGTGCACGATGCCGTGCGCGCCGCCGCCACCGCCGCCTACCTTGAGCGCCGCGCGCAGGCACACGAGGCACTGCGCCGGCAGCGGGTGATGACCCTGGACGTGGCCGCGGCCGACCTGCCCGGCGCGCTGGTGGAGCGCTACCTGTCGGTCAAGCGCGACGGGCTGCTGTAGCGAGACTGCGGCATCCTGGCAGCGATGCCTGCGCTCCGGCGGTCGGGATGCAGCACTTCCGCATCGTCGCCTGCGATTGCGCGCGCGTGCCGGCTGCGCACAGGTGCGCCGTGCTGAAACCGCTATGCGACCGACCCGCCATGACCTCCTTCACTGGCGAACCAGCGCCATTGCGCGAGGATGAGGCGTCAACGCACAGGGAGATCCACCATGGCCCAGGGTTCCGCCGGAAACGTCATCGCCGCCATCTGCAGCCTCCTCGTCCCCGGCCTCGGCCAGCTGGTGCAGGGCCGGGTGATGTCCGCCCTGAGCTGGTTCCTGGCCGCGTGCGTCGCCGGTGCGGTGACCTGGCTGCTGACCCTGTCCCTGTTCCCGTTCGGCTGGTTCGTGGTCAGCGTCCTTTCCTGCATCAGCGCAGCGGTTTACCGCCGCCCGGTGTAAGCCACGGTCGGTGCGCGCGGCTCAGTTGCCGCGCGCCGGCACCGCCTGCACGCCCGTGCCGGTAG
>JAEWAG010000074.1 GCA_023391775.1 Pseudomonadota bacterium
AGGTGATGACGAAGTTCGCCACCCACTGCGCCAGGCCCGCCACCGCCAGGCCCGAACCGCGGATCTGGTTGGGGAACATCTCGCCCAGCATCACCCACATCACCGGGCCCCACGAGGCGTTGAAGAACACCACGTAGGCGTTGGCCGCCACCAGCGCCACCAGGCCCATCTGGCCCGGCAGCTGCAGCTTGCCGGCCGCGTCCAGGGTACCGGTGGAGAAGGCCCAGGCCACGACGCCCAGGGTCACCGCCATGCCGGCCGAACCGACCCACAGCAGCGGCTTGCGGCCGACCTTGTCCACCAGCACGATCGTCACCAGGCACGCGCCGATGCTCAGCGCGCCGGACAGCACGTTGATCAGCAGCGCGTCGTTCTCGGAGAAACCCACCGCCTGCCACAGCACCGCGCCGTAGTAGAACACCACGTTGATGCCCACCAGCTGCTGGAACGTGGCCAGGCCAATGCCCACCCACACGATCGGCCGCACCTTGCCGGTGACCTTGCTGATCAGGTCCGACAGGCGCGGACGGTGGTGGTCGGCCGCCAGCGAGGCCTCGATCTCGGCCAGCTTGCGCTGCCCGTTGCCGGCCCCGTACAGCCGCGCCAGCACCTGGCCGGCCTTGTCCTTGAGGCCACGGGCCACCAGGTAGCGCGGGCTTTCGGGAATGAAGAACAGCGCGCCCAGGAACAGGAACGCCGGGGCCAGCTCGGCCCAGAACATCCAGCGCCAGGCCTCGTAGTCCCACCACAGCACCGCGGTGGAGGCGCCGGCATGGCCGGCCAGCCACCAGTTGCTCAGGAACGAGAAGAACAGGCCGGAGATGATCGCGATCTGCTGCACCGTGGCCAGCCGCCCGCGGTAGCGCGCCGGAGCCACTTCGGCGATGTACGCCGGCGACATCACGCTGGCCGCGCCGACCGCGAAGCCGCCCAGCACGCGGTAGACCACGAACTCGGCCGAGGAGGTGGCAATGCCCGAACCCCAGGCCGAGACGATGAAGAACACCGCCGCCCACAGCTGCATGGTGCGCCGGCCGTAGCGGTCGGCCAGGGTGCCGGCGAACCAGGCGCCGATCGCGCAGCCCAGCAGCATCGAGGCCACGTTGAAGCCGGTCACCGCCGCGTCGGACTTGAACGCCGCGGTCAGGCCGTCGACCGTGCCGTTGATCACGCCGCTGTCGTAGCCGAACAGGAAGCCACCGATGGTGGCCACCAGGCTGATCAGGATGATGAAACGCGTGTTCTCGCCACCGGCCGCGTCTGTCGCGCCGGAAGGCTCAGTCTTGCCAATTCCCGTCATCCGGGTCCCCTCCAGGTTGTTTCGTGAAGCCGGAAAGCCCGGCAATTCGCTGCACGCCGCCGCGTGGTCAGGACGTCCGCTCCAGGCGGTCGTTCCGGACCCCTACCCTCGCGCGCTCGCCGGCCGCCAGGGTCAGTTGCAGCACGCTGCCGGCATGTTCCAGCCGGTAACTGCCGCCCTGCCCGGACTGCAGCAGGGCCTGGGCCAGCCGGCCCTCCTCCCACTCCAGTGCAAGCTCCGCCGCGCCGCGTACGCGCAGGCCGGACACTCTACCGCGTGGCCACGCCCGCGGGAGCGCCGGCAGCAGGAAAATCGAACCGCCCCAGCTCTGCACCAGCATCTCGGTGATGCCGGCGGTGCCGCCGAAGTTGCCGTCGATCTGGAACGGCGGATGGGCATCGAACAGGTTCGGGTACGTGCGCGACGGGCTGAGCAGCATCGCCAGCACCCTGTACGCGCGTTCGGCATCACCCAGCCGCGCCCACAGATTCAGGCGCCAGCCGATGCCCCAGCCGGTCGCCTCGTCGCCGCGGATCTCCAGCGAACGGCGCGCGGCGGCCGCCAGCTCCGGCGTATCGCGCACGTTGATCTGGCTGGACGGATGCAGCGCGTACAGGTGCGAGACGTGGCGGTGATCCATCTCCGGCGCCTGCATGTCCCAGTCCTCCTGCCACTCCTGCAGCTGTCCCGCCCGGCCGATGCGGTGCGGCGGCAGGCGCTCGCGCAGCTGCGCCAGGCGCTCGGCCAGCGCCGCGTCCACGCCCAGGATGCCGGCGCTCTCGATGCACTGGCCGAACAGGTCGCGCAGGATCTGCGCGTCCATCGAAGGACCCGCGCACAGGGTCGCACCGTGCGGATGCGGGTTCTCCGGCGAGATCGAGGGCGCGGTGACCATGGCACCGGTGTTCGGGTCGTCCACCAGGGTGGCGGCGAAGAACTCGGCGGCGCCACGGAACAGCGGCCACACCCGCCGCAGGTATTCCGGATCACGCCCGTAGTCCCAGCGGTCCCAGAGGTGCTGCAGCAGCCAGGCCCCGCCCAGCGGCCACAGCCCCCACTGCGCGCCGTCGATCGGCGCGGTGGCACGCCACAGGTCGGTGTTGTGGTGGGCCACCCAGCCGGGGGCGCCGTACATGCGCCGCGCGGTGTGCGCGCCGGACCGGGCCAGCTCGGCGACCATGCGCTCCAGCGGCTCCACGCATTCGGCCAGATGGTTGGCCTCGGCCGGCCAGTAGTTCATCTCCGTATTGATGTTGGTCGTGTACTTGCTCTCCCACGGCGGGGCGAGCAGGTCGTTCCAGATGCCCTGCAGGTTGGCCGGCTGGGTGCCGGGACGCGAGCTGCAGATGAGCAGGTAGCGGCCGAACTGGTGGTACAGCGCGGCCAGCTCTGGGTCGTCGTCGCGCGCGAAACGGGCCACGCGCTCGTCGGTGGGCAGTGCGGCGACCGCGTCCGGGGTTCGCCCCAGATCGATCCGCACCCGCCGGAAAAGGCGCTGGTGCTCGGCCACGTGCGCGGCCAGCAGCGCCTCCCAGGACCTGCCGGCGACCGCATCGAGCTGGGCCCGGGTGAGGGCTTCCGGATCGCCGCTGGTGTCGTCGCAAGCGCGGAAGCTGGTCGCGCCGGCCAGCAGCAGGAGCACCTCGTCGGCGCCCTCGACCTCGATCCTGCTGCCGCGGTGGCGCAGGGTGCCGCCGCGTGCCAGCACGCGCACACGCGCGGCGAAACGCAGCCCGCCCTCGACCCCGAAGGCGTCGCCGTTGCGCCCCTGCAGCAGCAGGCCAGCATCGCCTTCGGCGCGCACCGTCGCATCGGCGTGGTCACTGTCCAGGCCGATACGTACCCGCACCCTGCCCGGCTGGCTGGTCCCGAGGCGCAGGACCAGGCACGGGTCCGCGGCCGAGACGAACACCTCGCGCCGGTGCTGCAGCTTCCAGCCGGATTCGAAGGTGCTGGTGGCCACCGCCGTGTCCAGGTCCAGCTCGCGTCGGTAATCGTTGAGATCGGAGATCTCGAGGAAATCCAGCAACAGGTCGCCCAGCGGCTGGTAGGGCATCTGCTTGCGTGGATGGCCCATCATCTTCGCGTCGGCCAGCGCCTCGGCTTCGGCGTAGCGGCCGGCGAACAGCAGCCGGCGCACTTCCGGCAGCGCCTGGAGCGCCTCCGTCGGCGTGGGATCGTAGGGGCGGCCCGCGTAGAGCGTGTCCTCGTTGAGCTGCAGGCGCTCGCTGCGGCCGCCGCCCCATACCATCGCCCCGAGCCTGCCGTTACCCAGCGGCAGCGCTTCCACCCAGCGCGTGGCCGGGCGCGGATACCAGAGCGTGAGCGGCCCCGGCCGTGTGGCGGAGGCGCCTGCGTCCACACCTGCGGAGGCGGGCACCGGGACGGCCGCGGCCGCGTCGCCAGGTGCCCGGGCG
>JAEWAG010000085.1 GCA_023391775.1 Pseudomonadota bacterium
GAGGAAGCGCCCCCGCCACCGCCCGCAGCCGAACCGGCACCCCTGCCTCCCAGCGTGGAGTCCGCGCCGGTCGCACCGGCGGTGGCCGCCAGCACCCCGGAACTGCTGGCGGGGCAGGACGCGCCTCGCTACCCCGCCAGCGCCCTGCGCCGCGGTGAGAGCGGCACGGTCGTCCTGCGCATCCAGGTCGACAGCGAAGGCCGGGCCGGGGATGTGGAGATCGCAGAGCGCAGCGGCTCGCGGGCGCTGGACCGTGCCGCTGCCGAGGCGGCCCTGCGCTGGCGCTTCGCACCAGCACGCGACGCCGAAGGCCGGCCGGTACCGGGCGAGGCGGTGGTCCCGGTGGAATTCCAGCCCCGCTGACGCGGCGCTCACCGCGGTGAACCGTCCCGCGTCATTCTCGCCGGGTTCACCGCCGCCACACCTTACGCATACACCCAGGCGCCCACACTCGATCCTGCAATGACGGACGAGGAGGCGCGATGGCTACCTGGCACGAACCGGCACGCGGCACGGGTAGTTCGCGGATCCCGCCGACGGCGCTGTGGGCCGGCGCGCTCGCGCTGGCACTGGTCGCTTTGCTAACCCTTACCCGGGCACCGGTCGGTAAGGAAGCCGGGGCTATTGCCGCCTCCGGCAGTTCCATGGACGCGGCTGCTCCGGCTCTGCCGACGCTTTCCGACCAGGCCCGCGCAGCCGGCCTGGACCGCGCCCCGCGCCCGCTCGCGGGCAATCCGGTCCCGGCCTATCCGCGCAGCGCCCTGCGCCGCGGTATCGAGGGCGACGTGGTGCTGAACATCGTCGTCGGCACCGACGGTCGCCCCATGGACGTGCAGATCGTGGAGCGTGCGGGGACCGTCGACAGCGCCTTCGACCGGGCGGCGACCGAAGCGGCGCTGCAGTGGCGGTTCGAGCCGGCGATGCGCGACGGCCAGGCCGTGCCGTCGACGGTGCGCCTGCCGATCGAGTTCCGCCGCAACTGAACCCCGCTCAGCCGCCCGCCGGCTCCAGTCCGAACCCGCAGCCACGCGCCAGCTGGTCGAAGCCGGGGAACGATGTGGCGACGGTGGCCACGTCCCGCACCTGCACCGCCCCGGCCGAGCGCTGGCCGGCCACGCAGAACGACATCGCGATCCGGTGATCGTGCTGGCTTTCGATGGTCCCGCCCTGCAGCGACCCCGGATGGATGGTGGCGCCATCCTCGGTCTCGTCCACCTGCAGGCCCAGCGTGCGCAGGCCGCCAGCCATCGCCGCCAGGCGGTCGGATTCCTTGACCCGGAGTTCGGCAGCGCCGCGCACCACGGTCGGACCCTCGGCACAGGCTGCGGCAATGAACAACGCCGGGAACTCGTCGATCATGTCCGGCACCAGTGCCTCGGGCACTTCGATGCCGCGCAGTGGCGCGTAGCGCACCACCAGGTCCGCCACCGGCTCGCCTCCGTGCACCGCCGGATTCTCCTCGGTGATGTCCGCCCCCATCAGGCGCAGAGCCTGCAGCAGGCCGGTGCGGCGCGGGTTCAGCCCGACCGCCTTCAGGCGCAGCTCCGAGTCCGGCACGATGCTGGCGGCGACCAGGAAGAACGCGGCCGAGGAGAAATCCGCCGGCACCGCGATATCGGTGGCGCGCAGCCGCTGGCCACCCCGCAGGCGCGCACGCCCCGGAGAGAATGCGATGTCCACGCCAAAGGCCGCGAGCATGCGCTCGGTGTAATCCCGGGTGGGGTGCGGCTCGACCACCGACGTCTCGCCGCCCGCATACAGGCCAGCGAGAAGGATCGCCGACTTCACCTGGGCACTGGCCACCGGCAGTACGTACTCGATGCCCTGCAGCGGCTGGCCGCCGTGGATGTGCAACGGCGGAGTACCGTCGGGCCCGGTGTCGATGCGCGCGCCCATCTGCGCCAGCGGACCGGTCACCCGCCGCATCGGGCGCCGGGACAGCGAGGCATCGCCGACCAGCACGCTGTCGAATGCCTGACCCGCCAGCAGCCCGGCCAGCAGGCGCATGCCGGTGCCGGCATTGCCGCAGTCCAGCGGGCCCTCGGCCGCCCGCAGCCCGTCCACGCCGACGCCATGGACGATGCGCCGCGAGGCCGAAGGCGTCTCGATGCGCACGCCGAGCCGCTCGAAGATCGCGGCGGTAGCGCGGGTGTCCTCGCCTTCCAGGAAGCCGTCGATGGTCGAGGTGCCATCGGCAAGGGCGGCGAACATCACCGCGCGGTGCGAGACCGACTTGTCACCGGGGATCTGCAGCGTGCCGCGCAGCGGCTGACCGGCGGTGGCGACCCAGTGTTGCGAGGACTGCGACATCTCTACTCCGTGCTGATTCGGGGTTCGTCGAGCTGTGGCGGGCGCGGCGCAGGCGCGAGGCGTTAGGGCACGGCCACCGGATAGGAGCCGAGCACCTTGACCTTGGCCACGTGCTGCTCGAGATCGGCCAGCGCCTGCTTCATGGCCTCGTCGTCGACATGGCCGGCCAGGTCGTTGAAGAAGGCGTACTCCCACTTGGCCTGGTGCGAGGGCCGCGACTCGATCCGGTTCATGCTGATGCCGTGGCGCGCGAACGGGCTGAGCACGTCGAACAGCGCACCGGGCTTGTCGTGGATGAAGACCAGGATCGAGGTGCGGTCGTGGCCCGACGGCGGGAACAGGCGGCGCCCGATCACCAGGAAACGCGTGGTGTTGTCGCGATCGTCCTGGATGGGCTGCATGATGACCTTCTTCAGGCCGTACACGTGCGCCGCGCTCTCGCCGGCGATGGCCGCCGCGTCATCGGCACCACGCGCGCGACGCGCGCCCTCGGCGTTGCTGGACACCGGCAGCTTCTCGACCCTGGGCAGGTTGGCGCGCAGCCAGCCGGAGGTCTGGGCGAATGCCTGCGGGTGCGCGTAGATCCGCTCGATGTCCTCGATGCGCCCGCTGCGCGACAGCAGGTACTGGTGCACCTTCAGTTCCACCTCGCCGCATATCTTCAGCGGCGAGGTGAGGAACATGTCCAGCGTGACCTGGATGGTGCCTTGGCCGGAATTCTCCACAGGTACCACGCCGAAATCGGCGTTGCCCGCGTCGACCTCCTGGAACACTTCCTCGATGCTGCCCAGTGGCAGGCCATGCGCGGAGCGCCCGAAATGCTTGAGCACGGCCTGCTGGCTGAAGGTGCCTTCCGGGCCGAGGTAGCCGATCTTCAGCGGCTCCTGCTGGGCCAGGCAGGCGGACATGATCTCGCGGAACACATGCACCAGGACCTCGTCCGAAAGCGGGCCCTCGTTGCGATCGACGACCATGCGCAGCACCTGGGCTTCGCGCTCGGGGCGGTAATAGTCCACCGCCGCGGCGAGCTTGCCCTTGGCCTTGCCGACCTGCAGCGCGAACCGCGCGCGCTCGGCGATCAGTTCCTGGATCCGGCGGTCGATGCCGTCGATCTGCGCGCGCACGTCCGCCAGCGCGGGCGCCGGCAGTGCCTGGCGCTTGGCCGGCATGGCGGCCTTGCGCGGCTTGGCCGTGCGCCCGGT
>JAEWAG010000114.1 GCA_023391775.1 Pseudomonadota bacterium
GTGCCGGGTCGGCGACCAGGGTGCCGATCCGCGCCGCAGCCAGGGCATGGGCCTTGGACAGCGTGCGCAGTACCGCGACATTGGGCAGCGTCGCCAGCAGCGTGGTTGCCGACGCCTGGTCGGCGAATTCAGCATAGGCCTCGTCCACCACGACCAGCGCGCGGCCGGCAAGGCGCCGGGCCAGCGCCGCGATGCCGTCCAGCGGCACGTCGTTGCCGGTGGGATTGGACGGGCTGCACAGGAACACGAGCTTGGCGCCCGACGCTTCGGCTGCCTCGGCGATCGCGTCGAGGTCGGCGGTGAAGCCCGCCTCGCCGTCCACCAGCGGGACCTCGACCACGCGCGCGCCCTGCAGGCGCGCACTGACCGCATACATGCCGAACACCGGCGGGGCGGTGACGATGGCATCGCGGCCGGCAACGCACAGCGCACGCACCAGCAGATCGATGGCCTCGTCGCTGCCGCGGCCGACCAGCACCTGCCCGGCGTCGCAGCCGTACAGCCGCGCCAGCGCCTGGACCAGGGCCGGCGGCTGCGGATCCGGATAGCGCCGGCTGCCACCGCCGGCATCGGCCGGGTTGGCCCATGGGCTCTCGTTGGCGTTGAGCCAGACGTCGCCGGCGAGCGCATGGCTGCGCGCGGAGCTGTAGCCGCCGAATCCACGCAGGTCCTCGCGCACCAGCGCCAGCAGGCTTTCGCTGCTCATGCGCCCGCTCCCTGCAGGCGCAGGACCACCGCGTTGGCGTGCGCGTCCAGCTGTTCGGCGCGGGCCAGGGTCACGGCGCAGTCGCCGATGGCGAGGATGCCTTCGCGGCTGGCCGCCTGCACGCTGACGAAATTCTGGAAGCTGGACACGCTCACCCCGCTCCACGCACGCGCCGCGCCGTTGGTGGGCAGCACATGGTTGGTGCCGCTGCAGTAATCACCCAGCGCCTCGGGGGTCCAGTCGCCCAGGAACACCGAACCGGCCGCTTCCACCCGGTCCAGCCACTGGCGCGGTTCGCGCAGGGCCAGGATCAGGTGTTCGGGCGCATACGCGTTGCTGATGTCAAAGGCCTGCGCGATCGATTCGACCTGGACCAGGCGCGAGGACGACAGCGCACGCGCGGCGATTTCCGCCCGCGGCAGCGCCGCCAGCTGGCTGGCCAGCTCCGCCTCGACGCGGTCGATCAGGGATGCACTGTCGGACAGCAGCAGCACCTGCGAATCCGGACCGTGCTCGGCCTGCGACAGCAGATCGGCGGCGACATAGGCCGCATCGGCGCCCTCGTCGGCGATCACCAGCACCTCGGAGGGGCCGGCGGGCATGTCGATTGCCGCCGCACCGTCCTGGGCCACCTGGCGCTTGGCTTCGTCCACGTAGCTGTTGCCCGGGCCGAAGATCTTGTCGACCTTGGGCACGCTGCCGGTGCCATAGGCCATCGCGGCGACGGCCTGCGCGCCGCCCAGCTTGAACACGCGGTCCACCCCGGCCAGGCGGGCGGCGACCAGCACCGCCGGATCGGCACTGCCGTCGGCACGCGGCGGGGTGCACAGCACCACCTGGCGGCAGCCGGCCAGCGCCGCCGGAACACACAGCATCAGCGCGGTCGATGGCAGCGGGGCACTTCCCGCAGGCACGTACAGGCCAACCCGCGGCACCGGGCGCACGATGCGCTCGCAGACCACGCCCGGCGCGGTCTCCACACGGTAGCCGGAGCTCATGCCGGCGCGGTGGAAGGCCTCGATGCGCCCGGCGGCCTCGACCATGGCCTGGCGCAGCTGCGGCGAAACCGCTGCGTCGGCGGCGGCGAACTCGTCCGCATCGACTTCAAAACGTTCCAGCTCGACCTTGTCGAAACGGCTGGTCAGCTGGCGCAGCGCTTCATCGCCACGGCTGCGTACCGCCTCGATGACCGACGCCACGGCCTGGCGGGTGGCGTCGGCCACGACCTGCACCGGGCGGGTCAAGGCACGCCGGCGCGCCGCGTCATCCAGGGCGGACCAGCGCAGGCGGTTCCAGGCCGGCTGCGTGCTGCTGTATCCGGGGCTGCTCATGCCAGCGACCTCTCCACCCCAAGCACCATCAACTGGCGCGCGCCGGCGCGCTCGAGGTCCTCCAGCTGCTGCCAGCTGCCCGCCCCCTCGCACATGGCCTGCAGCGCCAGCGAGCCATTGGACGACGGCAGCTGCACCAGCGGGCCGGCATCGGCGAGTAGCCGCTCCAGCGCGGGCAAGGATTCGCGGTCGGCGTTGAACATCAGCAGCTTGCGCTCGCGCACCTGGAGCACGCCGTCCATGCGCCGCAGCAGCATCTCGGCCAATGCGGCACGGGCGTCGTCGAAGCCGCCGGCCGGACCGGCCAGTACCGCCTCGCTCTCCAGCAGGGTCTCCACCGGCTTGAGCTGGTTGGCACGCAGGGTGGCGCCGCTGGAGACCAGATCACAGATCAACTCGGCGGTGCCCAGGCGCGGGGCGATTTCGACCGAGCCGGACAGCTCCACCACCTGCGCGTCGATCCCCTGCTCCCGCAGCCAGCCGGCCAGGATGGACGGATAGCTGGTGGCGATGCGCAGGCCGCGGCCGCGCAGCTGCTCGGGGCCGGTCCAGTCCCACTCCTCCGGCACGGCCAGCATCAGCCGGCACTGGCCAAAGCCCAGGGCACGCAGTTCGCGGTAGGCCTGCGGCAGGCCGATCTGCGCGCGCGCGCCGGCCTGCTCGTCCAGTTCGTTGCGGCCGACCACGCCCAGGTCGCAGACGCCGTCGGCGATCAGGCCCGGGATATCGTCGTCGCGGACCAGCAGCAGGTCCACCGGAAGGGATTCGCCGTAGCAGAACAGCTTGTCGCGGCTCTCGCGCCAGCTCAGGCCGCAGGCGGCCAGCAGCTTGCGGGCCGGTTCGGCAAGGCGGCCGCTCTTCTGGATGGCGATACGCAGACGGTCGCGGGTCACCGCGCCCAGGGGGGGACTCATGGGGATGTTCTCTCGCTGAGGGAGGGACGCAGGGCCATGGCCTGCGCATAACCGCCGGCACCGCGCTCCAGCGTGCGCGCGACCCGGCCGATGGTGGTGACGCTGACTCCGGTCAGCTCGTAGATCTCGCGGTACGGAATGCCCTGCTCGAGCAGGGGCACGACCTGCCAGCGGTCGGTCATCGCTTCCAGTTCCGCGGGGGTGCACAGGTCCAGCAGGAAGGCCCGCATCGCGGCCGGGTCATCAAGCTGCGTCAGGACGGCCGAAAGCCCGTCCAGCCGCTGGCCGAAATCCTCCTCGCTGCGTTTGCTGCTCCGCTTCATCCTGCAACCAATGTATTAGCACGTTAGTACATTAGAACATCCGGGTGCGGCGCCGGTCAAACCGGATCGCGCGCGGGAGTTGACCGGGCGACAGCAGGTGATGCGAGCGTGTACCGGAGCCCGTAGGGCCCCGGTGGTTCCCGGCGACCAGCGCTGCACGGCGCCGGCTGCAGGGGCGCGCGTGTGGCCGGGACACCGGCCCGAGATTCGTCGTTCCCGACGTCATGCAGTTACGCCACGGCGTTTGGCGGCTCTTCTCGGGACCGCATCGGGAGGGATCCGCCGCACAAGGAGCCGTAGAGGCTGCTCCTTCGGACGGTGCCGCCACAGCCCGGGTTTCCGGGTCACCGCTCGGACAAACATCCCTGTCCGTACTCGCGGCCGCGGCACATCCATGTGCCGCTTGCCCCGGAAACCCGGGCTACGGCGTCCTCGGCAAGGTCCGGGCGCGCGGCTTCGCCAGGAAGAGCCGGATAGCGGGATTGCGGGATTGCGGCGCCCACTCTGACGTCGTACGAAGCCGTCCCTAAGCTCCGGTCGTCCGCACGCGTGCGAAATGCACCAGGTTCTGACTTGAAGACGCCGACACCGGAGCGTCCCGGGGGTTGGCGCCCGCAGCGGCGACGTGGCGTGCCCGCCAGGCTCATCGAGCCGACGCGGGAGCCACCCAGCGGAAAGCAACTCCGCGGTGGAAGCCACATCCGGTCGCGGCGGACTGGTCGATTCGCGAATCCCTGCGGGGATCGCATGCGCTGCGGGCCGAATACGCGGCGCACTTCAAAGCTTCATGCACCACGGCCCGCGGAACCCGGGGTGTGCTTTGACGTGGAGCGCACCGGCTGCTCCGGCCGGAACCGGACCAGCTGTTGAACCGAGCCGCGGCCCCGACGCACCCGAAGACGCGAGGCGCCGGGTGGGTCGTGGCAGCGGCCATGGATGGCCGCGTCCGCGAGGTCGCACAGGGAAGTGCGCCCGAGCGGCCAGGACCTGCCCGGCGGCTCGCGGCTCCGTCCGGAGCCAGCGCCATAAACGCGGAAGTGCCTCGCACGAGGTCGACGACTCCGGGCACTTCTACGCACGGAGCCCGTACTGCCCCCTGCCGCATCTCGTGGACAGGTGCCCCAAACAATCCCACGCTGCAACGCCTCCGCGTTGCGGGAAGCGCGCCTGGGAACCGCGGCGCCTGGCTCAGACTGTCCGCAACGCACAGCCGATGGGCGTGTCCTGAGCCCGAACCCTCTAACCGGCCGCCCTGTCCCTCGGCTGTGCTGGCCCTGCCTCAGCCCGCCACCGTCTCCAGCAGCGCACCGGAGGCGACCAGCGACACCATCGTCGCGACCTCGCCGTCCATCGCCCGGTCCCGGTCCAGGAACGGCACCGCCTCGCGGATGCGCGCATGCGCACGGGCGACGGCTGCGCCCGGATGGAACGCGTCGGACTCGGCCAGCTGCGCGCGCAGTGCCTCCACCTCGGCCAGGAAACGCTCGTGCCCCGCCGCACCGGCCGCAGGACCGCCCTGCACCTTGGCCGCCAGCGCCGTCGCATCGGCGCGTCGCGCCAGTGCACGCGCGGCGTTGATCATGTCCCGGCGCAGGTCCAGCGCCTGGGCGGCGGTATACAGCTCCAGCGCCAGTACCTTGCCCAGGTCCTCGACCATCGCCAGCACGTGGCGTGCCTCGTTCGCACCCATGGACACATGGTCCTCGGCGTTGGCGCTGGTCGGCACCGAAAACACCGAGGCCGGATGCGCGCGGCTGGCCAGGTCGTTGACGATGGCCGCGGCGGTGTACTGCACGATCATGTGGCCGGATTCGGTGCCGTCCTCGTTGCCGATCAGGAACGCCGGCAGGCCGTCGTTGGTGGCGGGGTCGACCAGCTTGTTGAGCCGGCGCTCGGAGATCGAGGCCAGGGTCGGGATCGCCGCCTTCAGATAGCTGAGCACCAGCGCCAGTGGCATGCCGTGGAAGTGACCGGCGGAGATCACCTGCTCCTCCACGTGCGCCGCGTCGGCCTTGTCCGGGAACACCAGAGGGTTGTCGGTGACCGCATTGAGCTCGATCTCCAGCACCCGCGCCGCCTGCGCGGCGGCATCGCGTACCGCGCCGTGCACCTGCGGGATGCAGCGCAGCGAGTAGCTGTCCTGCGGCTGGTGCTTCTTGCCGCCGCGGAACGGCAGGAAACGCTGGTAGAACTTCTCGCGGCCATGGCGCTGGTCGGCCGGCACCCAGTCCCAGCCGATGTCGAAGCGCAGCCCGCGCGCTTCGTCCGTGTCCCAGCTGGCCGGCAGCCAGGGCCGGAAGCGCGGCACCAGGTGGTACGGGATGTCGGCCAGGGTCGAGCCGGACAGCAGCCCGCGCAGGTTCGCGGCCACCTGCACCTGGCCCGGATGCGGGCGTAGCGCGTGCACCTCCGGCGCGAACGCACCGAGGCGGCCGGCGAAGGCGTCGATGGTCATCGCCGCGGCCAGGTCGGCGGTGTCCAGCATCTGCTCCAGGCGATGCAGCGCCAGCACGCCCATCGCCAGCATCTGTGCCGTGCCGTTGTTCAGCGCCAGCCCTTCCTTGTAGGACAGCGACACCGGCTCCAGGCCGGCACGCCGCAAGGCTTCGGCGCCGGGCATGCGCTGGCCGTCGAGGAATGCTTCGCCGCCGCCCAACAGGACGATTGCCAGGTGCGACAGCGGCGCCAGGTCGCCGGAGGCGCCGACCGAGCCCAGCTGCGGCACCACCGGCACGATGCCGGCGTTGAGCATCGCGGCCAGCGCTTCCAGCGTCTGCACACGGATGCCGGAATGACCCTTGAGCAGGGTGTTGATGCGGATGCACAGCATCGCCCGGACCACGTCGGCAGCCATCGGCTCACCCACGCACACCGCATGGGTGACGATCAGGTTGCGCTGCAGCTCCTCGTGCAGCGAGCGGCCGGAAGGCTGCGCGCCGGGCAGTTCGTCGCGCAGCGGATGTGCGCCCAGCAACTTGTCGGCGTTCGAGCCGAAGCCGGTCGACACGCCGTAGATCGGCTCCTCGCGGCGCACCTGCTCGGCCAGGAACCCGGCGGCGCGGGCCACGGCCTGCAGCGCGGACGGCTCCAGGGCCACCTTCGCGCCCTTGGCGACCGCCACCAGTTGCGCGCGGGTCAGGGATTGGCCGTCAAGACGGATGATGCTCATGGGCAGGCCTGCCGGGTAGATTCGAAACAGGGACGCCGGCCCGGGGCCGGCGTCCGGTGGTGGCGTCCCGTGGGCCGCCGGGGGTGGCTCAGCGGCCGGCCAGCGCGCGGGCCTGCTCCAGCTCCACCCGCAGGGTGCCAGCCAGCTCGTCGCGGGCGACCTCGAACTGCTGCTCGCGCACCAGGTCCTTGACCGCAACCACGCCACGCTCGAGCTCGTCCGGACCGGCCAGCACCACGAAGCGGATGCCGGCACGCGAGGCGTACTGGAACTGCTTGCCGACCTTGCGCGCCTCCATCTGCACCTCGGTGTTGATGCCGCCCTGGCGCAGGTGGCGGGCGATATCCAGCGCATCGGCCAGCCGGTCCTCGTCCATCAGCGCGACCATGGCCTGCACGCTGCTCTCGGCGATGCCTTCGATCAGCCCGGCCTCGCGCAGCTGCCAGAACAGGCGGGTCAGGCCGATGGAAATGCCCACGCCCGGCAGCCTGGACTTGGTGTAGTGGCTGGCCAGGTCCTCGTAACGGCCGCCGGAGCAGATCGAGCCGATGCCCGGATGCTCGACCAGCGTGGTCTCGTACACGGTACCGGTGTAGTAATCCAGCCCGCGGGCGATGGAGAAGTTCAGGCAGTAGGCCGATTCGGGCACGCCCAGAGCGCGCACCAGCTCAAGCACTTCGCGCAGCTCGGCCGCACCGGTGCGCAGCGCCTCGCTGGCGCCCGCGCCGGCCTGCGCCAGTACCGCGTCGATACGCGCCAGGGCGTCATCGTGCGAGGTCGAGCGCACCTCCACGAAGGCGAGGATGCGGTCCACCGCGTCGGCGGGCAGGCCGAAGTCCGCGCCGGTGAGGGTTTCACGCACGTAGTCCACGCCGCGCTTGTCGAGCTTGTCGACCTCGCGCAGGACCAGCGCCTGCTGCTGCGCGTCGCTTACGCCCTGGGACTCGAAGAACCCGCGCATCAGCTTGCGGTTGTTGAGCTGCACCCGGAACGCGCCGATGCCCAGTTCGGAGAACACCGAGTGGATCACCGCCAGCACCTCGGCGTCGTAGCGGATGGACAGGGTGTCCTTGCCGATGACGTCGATGTCGCACTGGTAGAACTCGCGGAAGCGGCCGCGCTGGGCACGCTCGCCGCGGTACACGCGCTGCATCTGGTAGCGGCGGAACGGGAAGCTCAGCTCGTGCTCGTGCTCGGCCACGTAGCGCGCCAGCGGCACGGTCAGGTCGAAGCGCAGTGCCATCTCCGGCAATCCACCACTGGCGCCCTTGGCCGCGGCATTGGCCAGCGCGCCGGTGGACTGCACGAAATACACCTGCCGCTCGGTCTCGCCGCCGGACTTGGTCAGCAGCACGTCGGACAGCTCGAAAACCGGGGTCTCCACCGGGAGGAAGCCGAAGCGCTCGTAGTTGCGCCGGATGACGTCGAGCATGCGCTGGAAGGCGATCTGCTCACGCGGCAGCAGCTCCATGACGCCGGGTGGGGTACGGGGCCTGATCAAACGGAAAACTCCTGTGCCGGGGGGCTACGACGGGATGCGGGATTCTACCGCGCCGGCGGCCGCCCACGGCACGGCACTGCCCTGCGGGCTATCATGTGCGCACCCCCGAAGCGCGTATCCCAGAGATGGCCTGGCCCCCGTTCGACAGCCCCTGCCTGGTCCCACCGCCTGACCAAACCGGGCTGATGGGCTCGTGCTCGCATTGCCAGGTCCGCCACCTGGCGGTGTGCTCGGTGCTGACCCACGATGAGATGCACGCGCTCGATGCGGAGGCCAGCACCCAGCTGCTCGGCCCCGGCGCGGTCCTGGCCCGCCAGGGCGACCCGCGCAAGCACGTCTTCACCGTGGTGCGCGGCGCGCTGCGCATGGTGCGCCTGGCTGCCGATGGCCGCCGCCAGGTCGCCGGGTTCGCGCTGCCGGGCGATTTCGTCGGCCTGAGCGGTTCGCCGACCTACCGGCATGACGTCGAGGCGCTGGGCGAGACCGAGCTGTGCCGCTTTGGCACCGAGGCGATGCATCGCCTGGGCGAGCGCTACCCGCAGCTGCGCGACAAGCTGCTGGAGCGGGCCTGCATGGAGCTGGATTCGGCCCGCGACCAGATGATGGCCCTGGCGCGCATGAACCCCAACGAGCGCATGGCCGACTTCCTGCTGAAGCTGGCCGCGCGCGAGGCGCGCTCCGGCAATCCCGGCCCGGTGATCTCGCTGCCGATGCCGCGGGCGGACATCGCCGACCACCTTGGCCTGACCGTGGAAACGGTCAGCCGCTGCCTGAGCGCCCTGCGCAGCCGCGGGCTGATCGCCGTGCCCGAGACGTACCGCATCGAAGTGCGCGACTTCGCCGGCCTGGAAGCGCTGCGCGCCGCCTGAAGCGCACCACTGCGGGCAGCCTCGTCCCGCTCCCGCTAGATCTCCCGCAACCGCCCCTCCTCCAGCCGCAGCCGCCGCCACCGCAGTACCGGCGGCACGGGCGCATGGCTGACCAGCAGCAGGCTGCGCGGGCCCAGGGCGCGCTCCAGGTCCAGCAGGAAGGCCTCGGCCGCATCCACGTCCAGGCCCTCGGTCGGCTCGTCCAGCAGCAGCACCGGGGCCGGCCGCAGCAGGGCCCGGGCCAGCGCCAGGCGCCGGGCCTGGC
>JAEWAG010000139.1 GCA_023391775.1 Pseudomonadota bacterium
GAGCACCACCATGGCCGGGCTCTCGGCCCGGGCACGCCAGGGCGTGAGCGCCGAGCGCCTTGGCCAGGTCGCCGAACTTGCCGGCCAAGCGATCGCGCAGGCGCTCGCCGCGCCCGCGGCCGCACCCTCAAGCCGTGGCCTGAAACCGGGGTCGAAGTGAACTTGCCCCGGCGCGTCGCTCCGGCGGCCGGCTGGTTCCTGCGGCCCCGGCGCGGCGTTGCCCGCTGCCACGCAATGGCCTGACGGCAGCAGTGGTGACCGCGATGGTGTTGGCGCATGAACCCGCTGCATGCCCGCGCAGTCGCATCCTGCGGGCGATCCCGATGCTGCGCATCGAAAGTCGATTCCGAACCCGGCTCTAAAGTGCACTCGGAAGCCGGTTCTGGTGTCCGCAGTGTCCGGGACTGTCCGCTGTTGCGGACACGACTTGCGGCACATGGTCGTGTGTTTTCCGGCTCCTAGACTGCGCCCATCACACCCGGATGGAGTATGCGCATGCGCACGATGCAAGGCTGGATCGCGTTGCTGGCGATGGTGGTGGTCATGCCCTTGCAGGCGGCCGGAACCTGCCCGGATACAGGCGAGCGCTTCGGCGAGGCACGCGAGATCGTGGCGGACCTCGGCCGCATCGTTGCCCCGGATGGCGTGCAGGAAGCCTGGGCGCAACATGCCGGCGGAATCGACCAGTGGGTGACCGCGCGCGGGCAGGACCGCGCCAATCCGGTGATCCTGTTCGTGCACGGCGGGCCGGCCTCGCCGCTGACGCCGGCCCTGTGGCAGTTCTCGCGGCCGCTGGAGGAATACTTCACCGTCGTCACCTACGACCAGCGCGCCGCCGGCAAGACCTTCCTGCTCAACCCGCAGGCGGATGTCGCCGACACGCTGCAGGTCGAGCGTTACGTCGACGACGCCATCGCCATCGCCGAGGCCGTGCGCCAGCGCTACTCCAAGCGCAAGCTGGTGCTGATGGGCCACAGCTGGGGCACGATCGTCGGCATGCGCGCCGCGCTCAAGCGCCCGGATCTGTTCCATGCCTACGTCGGCATCGGCCAGGTGATCGACGTGCGCGAGAACGAGCAGGTCAGCTACGACTACGCGGTGGCCCAGGCCCGGGCCCATGGCAACGCCGAGGCCGAGCGCGAGCTGGCCGCGATTGCACCGTACCCGGGCGACCAGCCGCTCACCCGCGAGCGGATCGTCGCCGCGCGCAAGTGGGCGCAGCATTACGGCGGGCTCAGCGCCTACCGCGACAAGTCCGGCTACTTCTTCAAGGGGCCGAAGCTGTCGCCGGAGTACGGCGATGCCGAGCGCTGCGCGATCGACGCGGCCAACGTGTTCACCCTGGGCCGGGTGCTGGACGAGTTCCTGCAGGTGAGCCTGAAGGAGGTGCGGCGCTTCCCGATCCCGGTGGTGATGTTCATGGGCAGGCACGACTACACCACCCCGTCCGAGCCCACCGCGCGCTGGCTCGAGCAGGTGCAGGCGCCGGCCAAGCAGGGCGTGTGGTTCGAGCATTCCGCGCACATGGTTCCGTGGGAGGAACCCGGAAAGACCCTGGTCAGCCTGCTGCAGCACGTGCGGCCGCTGGCGGTGGCGGGTGAGGCCGGCTAGCGGGTAGCCGGAGTCCGGGCGCGCAACACGCACGGGTCGCGCAACATGGCGGATGCGCAATGCCGTCGCCGCCGGCGGCGCTCCCGGGCCCGGACCGGGAGGCTGCCGCGCACATCCGGCTGCATCGGGTGCATCCGGCCTCTCCGGATGTGGCGGCCTCCGTGCACAGGCCGCTGGAACGTGCAGCCGCACGCGGGCGACGGGGCGGGCCTGCATTCCCTTCCGGGGCCTGCAGGGCGCCCCGTCCGCGGTCGATTACCAGTACTGCGCCGGGATCGCGTCCGGGCAGGGATTGGCCGTGCCGACCAGGATCTGCTGCAGCAGCTGCGCCGCCTGCGAGGCATAGGCGCCGAACTCGGCCTCGGTGGACATCGCGCGCTTGAACGCGGCCGCGGCGCAGAAGGACCAGGCCTGGGCGTTGTCCGGGTCCGACTGGGCCAGCTCCGCATAGCGTTCGGCGATGTCGCTGTACGCGTCGTTGCTTTCCAGGGCGGCCATCGCGCCGGCGACGTCCACCTTCCTGAGGATGGAAGGCGAACCGGACGAGGGGATGCGGCCGGCCTCCAGCGTGTTGTCGTCCAGTACCACCAGGTAGAAGTTGGAGCCGGTGTTCTCGTTGTGGAAGGTGTAGCGGCCGCTGCCATCGGGCGTGTACACCGAGCGCTTGTTCGGTTCCACCACCACCAGGTTGCCGTCCACCTCCTGGACCTGGATCGAGTAGCTGCCGTCGTCGAGTACGAAGGTGCCTTCCACTGCGAGCAGCGGACCGGCCCATACCAGTGCCAGCGCGGCCAGGGCCGCCCATGTCGTCCTGCGCATTGTCTCTCCCCCTGTCGCCGCACCGGTTGGGCGGCGTGGGCGCAGCATAATCCTCCGCCGGCCCGCCGGCCCGCCGGCCCGGCGGCGTGCGGGGGCCATGCGGGCCGTAATGCTTCAGGCCCGGGACCGGCGGGCCGCTATAGTTGGCCACTGCCCGAACACGGTGATACCGCATGACTCCTGCCGTCACGGGTGCCGGCTGTGCCCTCTGTCGTGATGCACAGCCGCTGGCGTTCGATTTCAGCTACGCCTTCCAGCCCATCGTCGACGTGCAGGCGCGCCGTGTGTTCGCGCACGAGGCGCTGGTGCGTGGACCCGGTGGCGAGCCGGCCGGGTCGGTGCTGTCGCAGGTCAACGACGACAACCGCTACTCGTTCGACCAGGCCTGCCGCGAGAAGGCGATCCGCATGGCCGCCATGCGGGCGCTGCCCTCGTACCTGTCGATCAACTTCCTGCCCAATGCCATCTACCGGCCGGAGGTGTGCATCCGTTCCACCCTGCAGGCGGCCCGGGAGCATGGCTTTCCGGTCGGCCGGATCATCTTCGAGACCGTGGAGGGCGAGCAGGTCAGCGACGGCAAGTGGCTGGCCGAGGTGCTGGGCGAATACCGGCGGATCGGCTTCAAGACCGCGATCGACGATTTCGGCGCCGGGTTTGCCGGGCTCAACCTGCTGGCCGATTTCCAGCCGGACATCGTCAAGCTGGACATGGCGCTGGTGCGTGGCATCGACCACGACCGGCCGCGCCAGGCGATCGTGGCCGGCGTGGTGGGCATCTGCCGGCAGCTGCGCATCGATGTGATTGCCGAGGGCGTGGAGACGCGCGATGAGGCCCGGTGTCTGGCGGACCTGGGCATCGTCCTGATGCAGGGCTACGGGTTTGGCCGGCCGCAGTTCGAACGCGCGTCCGCAGAGGCGGATATCGCCTGGCTCTGACCTGCGCGCCGCGCTGACCTCACGTTCGGGCTGGGCGCGTGGAGCCGGCGCGGGTGGGTCTGCGGATGTCCGCCACGGTGGTCCCGCGCGCGGCCCGGATGCGCCTGCCCGCCGGGTGACGCCGTGGCGGGGCGCTCACGGAAGCCTTGGGAGACCGGGCGTATGGTGCCTGCTTCCGAAAAGTCCGAGGATCCACCATGACCACCCGCTACCGCGCCTGGGCCGCCCCCGAAGCCGGCGCACCACTGGAGCCGTTCGAGTACGACCCGGGCCCGCTGGGCGCCGAGGAGGTCGAGATCACGGTCGAGCATTGCGGCCTGTGCCATTCGGACCTGTCGATGCTGGACAACGAGTGGGGCTTCACCGCCTATCCGTTCGTGCCGGGCCACGAGGCGGTGGGCCGGGTGACCGCGCTGGGCAGCAACGCCAAGGGCGTAGCCATCGGCCAGCGCGTGGGCCTGGGCTGGACCGCGCGCAGCTGCCTGCACTGCGAGCACTGCCTGGCCGGTGACCAGCACCTGTGCGCGCAGGCGCAGCCGACCATCGGCGGGCGCCATGGGGCATTCGCCGACAAGGTGCGCGCGCACTGGGTGTGGGTGGTGCCGCTGCCGGAGGACCTGGACGCGAGCGAGGCCGGCCCGCTGCTGTGCGGTGGCATCACCGTGTTCGCGCCGTTGCGCGAAATGGGCATCGCGCCGACGGCGCGGGTGGGCGTGGTCGGCATCGGTGGGCTGGGCCACATGGCGCTGAAGTTCTGCCGCGCCTGGGGCTGCGAGGTCACCGCGTTCACCACCAGCGCCTCGAAGGAGGAGGAGGCGCGGGCCTTCGGCGCACACCGTGTGGTCACCACCGGCGACGCGGCCGCGCTGGAGCAGCTGGCCGGCGCCTTCGACCTGATCATCGACACCGTCAACGCCTCGCTGGACTGGGACGGCCTGCTCGGCGCGCTGGCCCCGAAGGGCCGGCTGCACGTGGTGGGCGTGCCGCTGGAGCCGATCGCGGTGCCGGCGTTCGCGCTGATCTCCGGGCAGAAATCCCTGTCCGGCTCGCCCACCGGCTCGCGCGGGGCGATCGACAGCATGCTCGGCTTCGCCGCCCGCCACGGCGTGGCGCCGCAGACCGAGCACTTCCCGATGAGCCGCATCAACGAGGCGGTGGAACACCTGCGCGCCGGCAAGGCGCGCTACCGCATCGTGCTGGATGCGGATTTCGGCTGACGTGGAAGGGCGCGGGGCAGGGGCACCTGGATGTGCCCATTGCCCGGCCGCGCCTGCATGGCCGGCACGGCCGCCGGCACTTCAATCCAGTCCGCGAAGCGCCTAGAGTCTCGCCATCCGCCGTTCGCGGACAGGGGGGAAGATGCGCGGCAGTTACTGGTTGGGCGCGCTTGCTGCGCTTGCCCTGACATCGTGCGCGACCACGTATTCGATCACGCCGGTGGACACCGCCGGCGCGGCGGTCAGCTGGTACAACGGCCGGCCGACCACCGACCTGGAAGGGCGGCACGGCGCGGTGCGGATCACGCCGCTGGGCGTGGAGGTCAATGGCCGGGTCAGCTTCTCGGTGGCCGGGTACAACAAGCTGGCGGTGCCCTCGGACT
>JAEWAG010000263.1 GCA_023391775.1 Pseudomonadota bacterium
GCCACCAGCGCGACCACCAGCCGCCGCGCACCGCCAGCAGGCGGACGTCCAGCCGGTAGCCCATGCGCCCGGCGTGCTGCCAGGCCGCGTAGGCCGACCAGGGCAGCCACAGCAGGATCAGCAGCGCCCAGGGGCCCAGCTGCCACCAGCACACGGCCACCAGCAGCAGGTTCAGCGGGACCGAGCCGGCGAACAGCCGCCACCAGCAGCGCCGCGGCACGCCTTCCCAGGCGGCGGGCGGCCACTGCACGCCCGGCACCAGGGTGGCCAGCAGGGCATCGCAGGTGTCCGGGGTGGCGATCGGGGCGAGCTCGCGCAGCTTGCGCGGGTCGGTTTCCGGCCCGCCGGTGGCCGTGTCGATGCGCAGGGCCCGGCGCCGGAACCAGCGGTGCAGCAGGGTTTCCTCGATGTGCCAGGCTTGGATCCGGCGCGGCGCCACGCTGCTGCGCATGCGCGCGAACAGCCCGCGCTCGACCACCAGCCGCCCCTGCGTGCGGACCAGGCGGAAGCCGTAGTACTGGCTCAGCGCCAGGGCCACCGACAGCAGGCGCACCGCGCCGGCGGCCAGCGCCAGCACGGCAAAGGCCAGACCGGCCATGCCGACCCAGCCCAGCTGCAGGCCGTCGGCATAACCGGCCGCTTCGGCGACATAGGCCCGCAGCAGGTCTGTCAGCATCCGTTCCGGGCCGGCCTGGGCCAGCAGGCCGGCGCCAGCGGCCACCACGAGCATGCCGCGGTTGGAGATCAGGCCCATGCGGACCACCTCGCCGGGTGACATGGCCAGCAGCACCTGCTCGGCCGGCGCCTGCGCCGGGGCGTCGGGGTCCGCGGCCAGCCCGGATGCCGTCGGGGCCTGGCCCTGTTCGCGCACCAGCCGCTCCAGTGCCAGCGCATGCTCCAGGCCCAGCACCCGCATCTGGCCCTCGGGCTTGTTGCCGCCGGCCGATTCCAGCCGCACCTCGGCCACGCCGAAGATCCGGTGCAGCAGCGACTGGTGCACGGCCACGTTGTGGATGCGGGTAAACGGGATGTCGCGCTGGTTCCGCTGCAGGAGTCCGCTGCGGATGCTGATGCCGTCGCTGCCGATGCGATAGCGGTAGGTGAAGTACTGCAGCACCGAGACCACCACCAGCATCAGCACGCCGGCCAGCGGCGCGTATTCGGCATATTCCCAGGGGCCGTTGTCGCGGCGGCCGGCGAACAGCAGCACCACCAGCGGGACCAGGAACTGGCGCAGCTGCTGCAGCAGCACGAACAGCCATGACCATGGATGCAGCCGCTGCTCGGACACCGGCAGGGTGGCTTCCGGGCCGGTCACAGGGCGTCGTCGGTTTCGACCTGGCGGGCCAGGTGTTCGCGCAGCGCCTCGGCGTCCTCAAGCGCCAGCAGCGGCAGCTTCACCGCCGCCAGGCGGGTGCCGGCGGTATGCACCACCAGGGTCGCAAGGCCCAGGCGCCGCTCCAGCGGACCGCGCTCCAGGTCCAGGTGCTGCACGCGTGAGACCGGCACCAGGGTTTCGGTCAGCCAGACGCCGCCGCGGCGCATGGAGAAGCCGTCGGCGTCGAGCTTCCAGCCGATGCGGCGATGCCGGAACACGCCGAACGTCGCGCCAAGCAGGACCAGCACCGCCACCGCCAGCAGCACCGTTGCCAGGCGCGGCAGGGGCGAGACGGTGGCCAGGGCCAGGCCCAGTCCGAGGCCGGCGCCGGCGGTGGCCAGGCCGATGCCGAAGGCGTAGAGCAGGGCGCCGCGCCGGGGCAGCGGCTGCCAGTCCGGGACCCACGCGCCGGGGAGCCGGGTGGGCAAAGGGGGCGGAATCGGATCCTGCGGGTCGCTCACGGACGGGCCTTGGCCGGCGGCAATGGAGGCTGATCCTAAGCCTTCACGCGCCCGTCGGCACCCGCCCCCTCCGGTTCAGCGCCCGGCGTAGGGGTTGTCCTCGCCGCTGCCGGGCGGGCGCAGGGTGTAGCGCTTGTAGGTCCACTGGTACTGGCCCAGCGCGCGGCGGGCGATCCGCTCGACCTCGGCGTTGAGGCAGGCCACGGCCACCTGCGGGTCCGGGTCGGCGATCGCGGCCGGCGCCGGTTCCACGTGCAGGGCGAATTCCGGGCCGTCGCCCAGGCGCTCGCACCAGGCGAACAGGACCGGTGCGCCGGTGCGCTCGGCCAGCCGCGACAGCAGGGTCATGGTCAGTGCCTGCACCCCGAAGAACGGCGCGAATTCGCCATCGCCGGCCTTGGGCTGCTGGTCCGGCAGGATCCCGACCGCGCCGCCTTCCTTGAGCATCTTCCACAGCTGGCGCACCGCCGGGCCCTCGGCCCGCACCTGGCGCACGTTGTCCACGCCACGGACGATCTGCAGGAAGGCGTCGCCGGTGGCCGACTCCGGCGGGCGGTACACCACCGCGATCTGCCCGCGCGAGGCCAGCCACTGGTTGAGCAGCTCCCAGTTGCCGAAATGCGGGGCGGCCACGATCACACCCTTGCCGGCGGCCAGGGCCGCGTCGTACAGCGGCTCGCCGTTGCGCTCGCGCAGCAGGCGCAGGTTTTCCTCCGGCGGCCGGGTCCACAGCTTCAGCGTCTCCAGGGCCTGGCGCGCGGTGGTGCGCAGCACCTGGCGATGCAGCCGCGCGCGCGCGGCCGTGTCCAGCTCCGGGAAGGCCAGTTCCAGGTTGCGCCGGGTCACCCGGCTTTCGCGCACGTCGCGCCAGCGCCAGAGCGCGGCCACGCCATCGCCCAGGCGATACAGCAGCGGCCAGGGCAGCCGTCCCAGCAGGGAGGCGAGGGCATGGAGGATGCGGGCATTGCGTTGCGCTGACATGGTGCAAGTCTAGCGGTTCGGTCCGCGACGCCGGGTCGCGCGGCGGTGACAGGCGCCGCGCCAGCCGCGCTGCTTGGGGCCCGTTCCGGAGGAAACCCGCCGCCCATGCTTGCCCTGATCCAGCGCGTCACCCACGCCTCGGTGGAGGTCGAAGGCCAGGTCGTCGGCCGGACCGGGCCGGGATTGCTGGCCCTGGTCGGGGTGCAGCCGGGGGATGACGCGGCCAGCGTGGCGCGGATGGCCCGCAAGCTGCTCGGATACCGGGTGTTCGCCGACGAAGCAGGCAGGATGAACCGCTCGCTGCTCGATTCCGGCGGTGGCCTGCTGCTGGTCAGCCAGTTCACCTTGGCGGCCGATACCAGTTCGGGAATGCGTCCGGGCTTCAGCACCGCCGCACCGCCCGAACAGGCTGAACCCGTGTTCAACCAGCTGGTGCAGGCCTGCGCCCGCGAACTGCCCGGCAGGGTGGAAACCGGACGTTTCGGCGCCCATATGGTGGTGAGCCTGGTCAACGACGGGCCTGTGACCTTCCTGCTCAGGGCTTGAAGATCCTGAATCCAGGCAGTCGCAAGTCGTTGATGTGAAAGGCCGCGAGGGGCGGAAGTCCCCCGGCCTGTTATAATGCTAGGTTCACTTCACCCCTTTCCAGAGACCGGTGGCGCCACGCATGGCCAACGAACGTCCAGCCCAATCCGAAATCAAGCAGCTCATCAGCAAGGGCCTGGAGCAGGGCTACCTGACCTATGCCGAGGTCAACGACCACCTGCCCGACGACCTGGTCGATCCGGAGC
>JAEWAG010000205.1 GCA_023391775.1 Pseudomonadota bacterium
GGCGTGCGCACGGCCAGCACCGCGAGCGAGCGCGCCGGCAGGTGCCAGGCCTCGTCCACCGCTTCCGGCGCAGGCTCCGCGGTCGCCAGCAGCAATCGCGCCGGACGCAGGCGCGCGGGCAGGCGGAATTCCTGCTCCTCCATGCCCGCGTTGAACAGGAACACCAGGCTCTCGCCATGGGCCGGCCGCTGCAGGCCACCGGCCGGCGCCTGCCCGTCCAGGGCCACCACCAGCGCGCGACGCTCGCCGTCGTGCCAGTCTCCTTCCTGCATCGGCGCGCCGTCTGGCCGGTACCAGGCGATGTCGTGCAGGCGGTGGGCGCGGTCGTACTCGCCCATGAAGAAGCGCCGCCGGCGCAGCTGCGGGTAGCGCCGGCGCAGGCGCAGCAGGCGCCGCACGAAGGCGGCCTGCTGCCGCGGCGCCTTTTCCACGACCGCCTCCCAGTCCAGCCAGGTCAGTTCGTTGTCCTGGCAGTAGGTGTTGTTGTTGCCCTGCTGGCTGTGGCCGAACTCGTCGCCGGCCAGCAGCATCGGCGTGCCCTGGGACAGCAGCAGGGTTGCCAGCAGGTTGCGCATCTGCCGCGCACGCAGGGCATTGATCTGCGCATCGTCGGTGTCGCCCTCGGCACCGTGGTTCCAGGAGATGTTGTTGTCGCTGCCGTCGCGCCCGTCCTCGCCGTTGGCGAGGTTGTGCTTGCCGTTGTAGCTGACCAGGTCGCGCAGGGTGAAACCGTCGTGCGCGGTGACGAAGTTCACCGAGGCGTGCGGCTTGCGTCCATGGTGGTCGAACAGGTCGGCCGAGCCGGTGAAGCGGGTGGCGAACTCCGGCAGCTGTCCCGGGTCGCCGCGCCACAGAGCGCGCACGTTGTCGCGGAACTTGTCGTTCCACTCCGCCCAGCCGGGGGCGAAGTTGCCCAGCTGGTAGCCGCCGGGACCGATGTCCCAGGGCTCGGCGATCAGCTTGACCTGGCTGAGCATCGGGTCCTGGCGCACCGCGTCGAGGAAGCTGCAGGACGGATCGAAGCCGTGGCGTTCGCGACCGAGGATGGTGGCCAGGTCGAAACGGAAGCCGTCCACCCGCATCTCGCGCACCCAGTAGCGCAGCGAGTCCATCACCATGCGCAGCGCGCCGGCGTTGGTGAGGTCGAAGGTGTTCCCGGTGCCGGTATCGTTGATGTAGTAGCGGCGGTCGTCGGCCAGACGGTAGTAGGCGGCGTTGTCGATGCCCTTGAACGAAAGGGTGGGGCCCAGCTCGTTGCCCTCGGCGGTGTGGTTGTAGACCACGTCCAGGATCACCTCCAGCCCGGCGTCGTGCAGGCGCGCCACCATCTGCTTGAACTCGGCCACCGAGGTGCCCGACAGGTAGCGCGGCTGCGGCGCGAAGAAGCCGATGGAGTTGTAGCCCCAGTAGTTGCGCAGGCCTTTTTCCAGCAGGCACTGGTCGTCGACGTAGGCGTGCACGGGAAGCAGCTCGATCGCGGTCACGCCCAGGTACTTGAGGTGGGAGATGACCGCGTCGTCGCGCAGCGCGCTGAAGGTGCCACGCAGGTGCGCGGGCACGGAGGAATGGCGCATGGTCAGCCCGCGCACATGGGCCTCGTAGATCACGGTGCGGTCCCAGGGCGTGGCCGGCGCGCGCTCGCGGCCCCAGGTGAAGGCCGGATCGATCACCACGCAGCGCGGCATGTACGGCGCGCTGTCGCGGCGGTCGAAGCTGCGGTCCAGGTCCTTGTGGCCCAGTGTGTAGCCGAACAGGTGCGGGGCCCAGCGCAGTTCACCGGCGATCTGCTTGGCGTAGGGGTCCAGCAGCAGCTTGTTGGGGTTGAAGCGGTGGCCGGCTTCGGGCTCGTACGGTCCGTGCACGCGATAGCCGTAACGCTGGCCCGGGCGCGCGTCGGGCAGGTAGCCGTGCCAGATCTCGTCGCTGTACTCGGGCAGGGCGATGCGCTCCTGCTCGCGACCGCGTTCGTCGAACAGGCACAGCTCCACCCGGGTGGCGTGCCGCGAGTACAGGGCGAAGTTCACGCCCAGCCCGTCCCAGGTCGCACCCAGCGGATAGGGCCGACCTTCCTCGATCCGCGATTGCTGGCTCCACTTACGCGTCCGCATGGTCCTGCTCCCCGCCGTCCATCGCCCTGGCGGCAATCTCCGCCTCGACCAGCCGCTCGGCCATGCCCCAGTGGCGCAGGGCCTGCCCTTCTGGACGCCCTTCCGCTTCCCATATCTGGCGGGCGAGTTCCCGGGTGCGCTCCTGCCGTTCTGCCGGGTCCATGGCGTCTCCTCTCATTGGCAAATCCAGACTGACACCGGCGCGCGTGCAAACAGCGTCGACAGTGGTATCTCCGTCGTTTCGGCCAGCTCCAGCACGCGGCCATCGAGCGCATTGCGCCACTGGCCGGCAGGCAGCGGTATGGATTGCGTACCGCCGCTGCCTTCCGGCAGCAGCAGGCCGTCACCGCCTGCACCACCGGCGTCCGAAGCGATCACGCCGGCCCACAGCTGGCTGCGCCCGGCGCGGCGACGGAAGGCAAGCACGCCCTGCGGCGCGGCTTCGGGCAGGTAGCGGCCTGCGAACAGCGCCGGCTGCGCCTTGCGCAGCTGCAGCAGGGCCGACAGCAGGCGCGCCTTGACCGCGCCGTCCTGCCAGTGCCGCAGCAGGTCGGTCCACTGACGCGGGTCGTCCAGCCACGCGCGCCGCTGCGCGTAGTCCACCGGCCGTCGGTTGTCCGGGTCGACCAGGCTCAGGTCCCAGCCCTCGGTGCCCTGGTAGGTGTCCGGCACGCCGGGCGTGGCCAGCCGCAGCAGCACCTGGGCCAGGCCCAGGCGCGCGCCGGGGATGCCGAGTTCCGTGGCGGCCGCGGCCAGCACGGCGTGCAGGGCGTGGTCATGGCGCGG
>JAEWAG010000224.1 GCA_023391775.1 Pseudomonadota bacterium
CGACCGCACTGCCCCCGTTGCCGCGGAACAGCCGCGGCCCGCCCTGCCGGGCACGACGCTGGCACGGGCGCGTGGCTTCGGGCGCGTGGTCGGTCCAGTCGCGCCAGGCCACCACCTGCCAGTGTCCCTGGTCGGCCGGCATCTCCGGCGACCACCAGCAGTGTCCATCGAAGGTGCCGCTGAACCAGGTGCTGTATCCCTCCGCGTCGCGCGCCTGGATGGCCAGCGGCGCCCGCAGCGGCGGCACCACCTCCACCCCATGGCAGCAGCTGCAGCCAGCGGTGCCGGTGGCACCCGGCGGCATCCACGCGCTCACGCGACACCTCCGTGGATGCGGCCTTCGTGGGAGGGCTTGTGCAGGATGCCCTGCGGGTCCACCGGCGGCATGTCGTGCTGCTGGCGATCGGCCTGCCTGGCCGCCATGCGCTCCGCCAGGGCCGGTGCCAGGCGGCTGGCCATTGCATTGAACCTGGACATCGCCCCGACCTGGGTCGCACGCCCGCCGTGGCCGGCTGCATGCAGGATGGCATCGGCCACCCGCGCCGGCTCGATCATCGGCGTCGGCAGCTTCGGCTCCTGCGCCATGTAGTTGCGCGCATGCTGCGGGAACGGCGTATCGGTGGCGGTGGGCTGGATCAGCACGATCGACACCGGATTGCCCGCGACGCGCTCCTGCTCGACCCTCAGCGCGTCGGTGAAGCCCTTCACCGCGTGCTTGGACGCTGCGTACATGCCCTGCAGCGGGATCACCGCATCGGACACCTCGCTGCCGACATTGACCAGCACGCCGGAGCTGGCGCGCAGGAACGGCAGGGCCGCCAGCGAGCCGTTCACCACGCCCCAGAAGTTCACGTCGAACAGGCGGCGGCTGTCGGCCTCGGTCACCTCGTCGAGCTGTCCGTAGATGGACACGCCGGCATTGTTCACCCAGGTGTCGATGCCGCCGAAGCGCTGGTGGGCAAGGCGCGCCACCGCGTCCACCTCCTCGCGCCGGGACACATCGCACTGCGCCGCCAGGGCCTGGCCACCGGCGGACGTGATCGTCGCCACCGCCTCTTCCAGGACGTCCAGCGCGCGCGCCACCAGCACCACGCGCGCGCCCTGTTCGGCCGCGGCCAACGCGGTGCACAGGCCGATGCCACTGGAAGCACCGGTGACGACGATGACCTGCTGGTCCAGGGGTTTGTGGCGGGACATGGACAAGTCCGGGTGAAGAGGGGCGGTCATTGCACCGCCGCCTCCGCCACCCCGGCGTGAAAGGCTGCCGGCCCCGACTGCAGCGATTGCAGACGCGTCTCAGGCGAACGGCACCTGGCGGGCCACCATCATGTAGAAAATCGCCAGGAACGAGATCAGGGCGGGGAAGCCCAGCGCGGCCCAGGCACCCAGCAGCCTCGCGTACTGCACGGGCAGCTCGCGTCCCTGTGCGGCCGCGGCCACCGCCACGTCGCGCAGGCGCATCTGCAGCCACACCACCGGCAGCCAGCAGGCGGCCGCAATCATGTACAGCGCGATGGACCAGTACAGCCATGGCGTGGTCAGCGGGATGTGCAGCTTGTGGGCCAGGTACAGGCCGGTGACCGGCTGGATCACGATGGTGGTCGCGGTGAAGATCCAGTCGGCCACCACCACCAGCCGGGCGACCGGAGCGATCACGCGCGGGTCGCGGGTATGGCTGACCAGCAGCAGGTAGAACGCCGTGCCCACGCCGGTTCCGAACAGGAACGTCGACGACATCACGTGCAGGTACTTAACGGTTACCAGGTCCATGGTCGCGGTCCAGCAGGATCAGGGCGAGGATCGCCGCGGCGATCGGGATGTTCTTGAGCAGCGGGCCGAACGGGTGCAGCCAGAACTCGGGTAGCCACAGGCTGATCAGCACGGTATAGCCGGCCATCAGCAGCAGCTGCGCCTGGTAGACGCGGCGCCTCCGCGGCAGCACCAGCATCGCCACGCCGAGCAGCCCGTCGAGCAGCGCGCCGGACCACAGCGCGGCCTCGGCCAGCCCGCCGTGCAGGCCCATGCGCGCCAGCAGGGCATGGCTGCCCTCGCGCGGGAATCCCCACAGCGAGACCCACGCCGTGCCCAGCCACATTGCCGCCAGTGCCAGGCGCATGCCGTGTACCGCCCCCTCAAGGCGCAGGCCGGCCTGCAGACGGGCGTGGTCGTGCGCGTCGACGAAATGGGCCGGGTCGCGCGGGGGCCGCCCCAGCAGCCGGGTGATGTCTTCGGCGCTGGCGGTATTGCCCGCCTCGAGCATGCGCAGCGCGTCAGGCCCGACCAGGCCGCCGGTCAGGCGCGAGGCCAGCGGCAGCAGGGGGGCCAGCAACGCAGCGGGAAGCCGGACCACCCGCAGCGGTCGGGCATCGGGACCGGCCAGCGCCTGCAGGTACTCGCGCAGTGGCAGGGGCCGGGGTCCCACCGCGTCCAGCGTGGCCGGCGGCGTGCCGCCAGTGGCCAGGCGCACGATGGCCTCGGCGAGATCGTCCACGTGCAGCGGCTGTACCGCCTGCATGCCACTGCCGGGAAGCGGCAGCAGCGGCGCGGCGGCCAGCCTGCGGAAGAAGCGGGTGCTGTTGCCCTCCGGCGAGTACACCAGCGAGGGCCGCACGATGCATACCGCCGCCGGCAGCGCCCGCAGCCAGTCCTCGGCCTGGCCCTTGGAACGGAAGTAGCCGGTCTGCGCACCGGCCGCCGCGCCCAGCGCCGAGACATGCACCAGGCGCGGGATGCCAGCCTCCACCGCCGCGCCGAACAGCGCCTGCACCGCCTTCACGTGCACCGCATCGAGGCTCTGGTGTGCTTGGCCCTGGAAGATGCCTACCGCATTGACGAGCACGTCGTAGCCACGCAGCCGGCCGACCAGCTCGGATGCAGGCGGCAAGGCGTTGAAGTCCAGCCGCAGCCCACCCACCGGGCCGGCTCCCGTCCCAGCACTGCGCCCTGCATGGACCACCTCATGACCCGCCTGCAGCAAACGTCGCGTCACCGCACTGCCGATCATTCCGCTTCCACCGGCCACCAGGATCCGCAGCCTGCGCGCGGGTGGCGGGCCGTGCTGCTCCGCGCCCTCGGGTCCGGCAGCCTGGCCAGCGTCGCGTCCACCGCGCTGGTCTCCCTTCGCAGCCGGCAGCGCACCGGCGCCCTGCCCGCCGGCACCAATGCCGCCAGCCAGTGGGTTTGGGGCGAACCGGCGCGACACAGCCGCGGCTGGTCGGTGCGCCATACCCTGCTCGGCTACGCCATCCACCACGCCAGTGCGGTGATGTGGGCTGCCGGGTACGAGGCCTGGGGCAGGCGCCGCCCCGCCGATCCGCCCCTGCTGCGCGGTGCCGGCGTCGCGGCGCTGGCCTATGTGGTCGACTACCATCTCG
>JAEWAG010000252.1 GCA_023391775.1 Pseudomonadota bacterium
GCCGCCGGCAAGGTCGGCCGCCCGGTCGCGCCGCTCCACCACGATGCGCTCGGCGGTCTTCTTGCCGATGCCGGGGATGCGGGTGAGCGCGGTGACGTCGCCGGCCTGCACCAGGCGCGCGAACTCGTCCACGCTCACCCCGGACAGGATCGCCAGCGCGATCTTCGCGCCGATGCCGCTGACCTTCTGCCCGTCACGGAACAGGCGCCGCTCGGACTCGCGCAGGAAGCCGTACAGCGAAACGCTGTCCTCCTTCTGCGCATAGTGGGTGAACAGCGCCACCTCCCGGCCCAGCTCGGGCAGGTCGTAGAAGGTGCTCATCGGCGCCTCCAGCTCGTAGCCGACGCCATTGACGTCCACGACCAGCCACGGCGGCTGCTTCAGGACCAGGGTGCCGCGCAGGCGACCAATCATGTGGGGCTCCTTCGGCGCGTGATCCGGGACTGGTGATTGGTGATCCGGAAAAGCAAGGGCGAAAGCCCCGGCATGGCCGGAAGGTGCCCGCGCTTTTCACGAATCACGGCTTTCAACGGACGCACGTCCGGCAATGACGGATCCCGGATCATGGCTCTCACCTCCTCCATGCCAGCTTTGCGTTGATGCCCAGGCGCTGGGCGGTGGCGCGCACGTGGGCATGGGTGACGGCGATGGCCAGGGCGTCGGCGGCATCGGCCTGCAGCTTGCCGGGAAGCCCCAGCATCGCCGCGACCATGTGCTGGATCTGCGCCTTGTCCGCCGCGCCGGTGCCGACCACCGCCAGCTTGACCTCGCGCGCGGCGTACTCGCTGACCGGCAGGTCGCGCAGGACCACGGCACTGATCGCCGCCCCGCGCGCCTGGCCGAGCTTGAGCGCCGAATCCGCGCTGCGGCCGACGAACACCTGCTCGATGGCGACCTCGTCCGGCCGGTATTCCTCGATCAGCGCCGCCAGGCCATGCAGCAGGCGCTTGAGCCGGTCGGCGAAGGCGCCGTCGCCCAGCAGCACCAGCGGCTGGTGGTGCACATGGCGGATGCGTCCACCGGCGTCGACGTCGATGATGCCCACGCCGGTCCGCTGCGAGCCGGGGTCGATCCCCAGGATGCGTGCCGCCGGCATCGTCGCGCGCACCGGATTCATGCCGGCATCCCGCGCGCCCGGCCCGCCGCCACCTCGCACCGGGCCTGGCGCATGCTCAGCCGGCGTCGCCGAGGTCGGCGTTGGAGTAGACGTTCTGCACGTCGTCCAGGTCCTCGAGCATGTGCAGCAGCTTCTGCACCTGCTGGGCGGTCTCGCCGGACACGGCGATGTCGTTGTCGGCGCGGAAGGTGACCTCGGCGTAGCCCGGCGCCAGGCCCGCGGCCTCCATCGCCTGCTTCACCGCGTCGAAGGCCTCCGGCGAGGTGAGCACGTCGATCGCGCCATCCTCCGGATAGACCACCACGTCGTCGGCACCGGCCTCGATCGCCGCCTCGGTGATCGTGTCCTCGTCGCCGCCCTCGTAGCTGAGCACGCCCAGCCGCTTGAACATGAAGGCCACCGAGCCCTCGGTGCCCATGTTGCCGCCGTTCTTGCTGAAGGCGTGGCGCACGTCGGCCACGGTACGCACGCGGTTGTCGGGCAGCCAGTCGACGATCACCGCCACGCCACCGGGGGCGTAGCCCTCGTAGCGGATTTCCTCGTACTCGACGCCTTCCAGCTCGCCGGTGGCCTTCTTGATCGCCCGCTCGATCACGTCCTTGGACATGTGCGAGGAAAGCGCCTTGTCCATGGCCGCACGCAGGCGCGGGTTGTTGCCGGGGTCACCCCCGCCGGCGCGGGCGGCGACGCCGATCTCGCGGATCAGCTTGGTGAAGATCTTGCCGCGCTTTGCATCGCTGGCGTTCTTCCGCGCTTCGATCGAAGGACCACGACCCATGGGCTTACCGTACTGCGGTTGCGAAGCCGTGGATTATAGCCGTCCGCCGCTTTCCCGGCCGCCGTCGGCGTCGGCGAAACGGCCGTTGCGCAGGAAGCTGGCCGTCTGCCGTGCAGCCTCCGCCGACAGCACCAGGCCGGTGTGACTGGCTGGCACCCGGCAATGCGCGGTGGCGCCCGGCAGACGGGTCTCCTCCACGCCCACGGTGCCGTCCGACTCCAGCCCCACCGCCGCCAGCAGGCGGCCGACGCCGCGCGGCACGTTGCCGGCGATCACGCCCAGCTCCTGCCTGCCCCGCCACGGCTGGCAGCCACACAGCAGCATCGGCGCACTGCGTCCCAGCGCCCAGGCCAGCGAGCGGCGCGCCGCCAGAAAGCGCGCCGTGGCACTGCCGCACAGCGGCGAGCCGATGCAGACCACGCGCCGGACCGGCAGCGCCGGCGCCTGGCGCAGCGCCTCCACCGCGACCAGTCCCCCAAGGCTGTGCCCGACCAGATGGCAGGGTCCGGCTCCGCGCAGCCGCTCCACCAGCGCTTCGACCGCCGACCCGGCACCGCCGACGATGCTCGGGTAACCGAAGGTCTCCACCTGGAAGCCATGCCCGCGCAGCCGGCGCGCCAGCGGCAGCAGCCACCAGGGCGAGTTCCACAGGCCGTGGACCAGCACCAGCCGGTCGCAGGCCGCATCAGGCCCCTGCCCCGGCCCGCTCACGCCGCCTCCGCGGCCTGGCGCTTCCACGCCCGCGGCGACAACCCGCTGTGCGCCTTGAACACGCGCGACAGCGCCGCCTCGCTGCCATAGCCGACCTCGCCGGCCACCACCTTCAACGGCCGCCCTCGGCGCAGGGCCTGCTGGGCCAGCGCCACCCGCCAGCCCTGCAGGTACTGGCCCGGGGTCTGGCCCACGACCTCGCGGAAACTGGCGGCGAACACGCTGCGCGACATCCCGGCGGTGGCCGCCAGCTCTTCCAGGCTCCAGTCCCGCGCCGGCGCCTCGTGCATGGCCACGATCGCGTTGCGCAGGCGCGCATGGCCCAGGCCGGCCAGCATCCCGCCACGAAGCTCGCCCCGCTCCATCAGCTGGCGCAGCAGCTGGATCATCACCACCTCGAACAGGCGGTCGACCATTGCCCGGTGCCCGCAGCGCCGCTCGAACGCCTCCTCGAACAGCAGGTCCAGCAC
>JAEWAG010000272.1 GCA_023391775.1 Pseudomonadota bacterium
CCCGGGCCGCTGGCCGCGGTGACCGCACGCCTGGGCGAACTTGCCCTGGCGCGCCACGGCGCGACCTCGGCCGGAGCGCAGCCGGAGATGGCCATGCTCGGCGAGCTGCGCCGGCTGTGGGCGCAGGTGCGCAGCGAGAGCCAGTTGCGGCGTTCGCTGCAGGACCTGCCCGAGGATGCCGGCCCGCTCAACTCCGGCAAGCTGGTCTACCGCGCCCTCAACCAGATGGGCGAGCTGTCACCCCAGTACCTGCGCCACTTCCTGGCCCACCTCGATGCGCTGGCGTGGATCGCCCAGGTGCCGGCGCCCGCGGCCGCCTCCGGAGAAACCCCGGCGCCGCGCAAACGCACCCGCCGCCGCAAGCAGGACGCCGGCTGAGTCCGCTCACGCCCACCGCCGGCACGCACCACGGCTGCTCGCGCAAAAAGGGTTGGCGACGCCCCGGGCCCGCGCTAGAATGCGCGGCCTGACGTCACCGCGTCAGGCCGTGGGGCCATAGCTCAGCTGGGAGAGCGCGTCGTTCGCAATGACGAGGTCGGGAGTTCGATCCTCCCTGGCTCCACCAAATACCAGAACAAGGCCCGGGCGACCCCCGGGCCTTGTTCGTTTCGGGCGCCGGAGACACCTGCGGTCGCCGGTACCGACGCTTGAGGGGAACGCCATGGCACTTCGTACCGGGATCGTCTTCGCCCTGCTGCTGGGCGCCTCCTCGCTCGCCCCGGCCGCCCCGCGGGTGGCGCCCGACGATGGCACCGCACCGGTCGCGCCGGCGCCGCTGGCCATCGGTGGGCGCACCGTCGACAGTGACGCCGGCCTGGCCTGGCAGTGGCCCGGGGTCTACTTCGAGACCGCGGTCGACGGGACGGAAGTGGCGTTTGAACTGCGCCAGGGACCGCGCACCCTGCACGTGCTGGTGGATGGCCAGCGCGTGGACACGCTGCGCGAGGCGCCGCCGGGCCGCTACCGGATTACCGACCTGGGCCCGGGCCGCCACCAGGTGCGGCTGGAAACGGCCAGCGAACACCAGGACGCGCCCAATGTGTTTGGCGGCTTCCAGCTGCCGCAGGGCGTTGCGGCGGCGCCCCTGCCGCAGCGCCACCGCCGGATCGAGTTCATCGGCGACTCGCACACCGTCGGCTACGCCAGCACCTCCGGCGAACGCGAGTGCACGACGGCGCAGGTCGCGGCCAGCACCGACACCAGCGCCGCCTACGGCCCGCAGGTGGCCCGCCATTACGGCGCCGACTACCGCGTGCATGCCATCTCCGGCCGCGGCGTGGTGCGCAACTACAACGGCGGCGCCGGCGACACCCTGCCCCGCGCGTGGCCACATCCGCTGTTCGCCCACGGGCCGGACAGCGACGAGGACGGCTGGCAGCCGCAGGTGGTGGTGATCGCCCTGGGCACCAACGACTTCTCCACCCCGCTGCGCGAGGGCGAGCCCTGGACCGACCGCCGGGCACTGCGCGAGGACTACGTGCGCACCTACACCGGCTTCGTGCGCGGCCTGCGCAGCCGCTGGCCGCATGCGCACGTGGTGGTGTGGGCCACCGACATGGCAGGCGGCGAGATCCAGGCGCATGCGCGCAAGGTGGTCGATACGCTGCGCGGCGAAGGCGATCCGGCCGTCAGTTTCCTGCCGGTGTCCGGCCTGGACCTGCAGGCCTGCCACTGGCATCCCTCGGCGGCGGACCATGCCGCCATCGCCCGGAGCCTGGTGGCGCACATCGACGCGTTGCCGGCGCGCTGGCCGCAGATCGAAGCGGCGGACTGATCCCGCCCGTGGTCAGCGCACGACGCCTGCCCGCCAGGGCCGGCGCGCGCGGAACAGCACCAGGTAGGTGCCGGCCACCCAAGCCAGGCCGGCAGCCCAGCCGGCCAGCACGTCCGAGGGGTAGTGCACGCCCAGGTACAGCCGCGACACGCCCACCAGCACGGTGAACACGACCGCGCCTGCCAGCACCGGCCAGCGCCAGCGCGTATGCCAGGCCAGCAGCACCAGGACCGCGGCCAGGGTCATCGAGCCCATCGCGTGGCCGCTGGGGAAGCTGAAGGTGCTCTCCGGCGCGATCGATTCCCACAGCGCGGGCCGCGGCCGCTGGAACGTCTGCTTGGCCGCGATGTTCAGCAGCGCCGAGCCACCACAGGCCACGGCCACGAACACCGCCTCGCGCCAGCGCCGCCGCCACAGCAGCAGCAGTGGCAGCAGCACGTCCACCGGTACCACGCCGTACTGGTAGCCGACCCGGGTCACGGCCACGAAGAAGGCATCCAGGCGTGGCCCGGCCAGGGCGTTGAGCCAGTGCAGCAGCGCATCGTCGAGGAAGATCTCTTCCAGCTCGTGGACTTCATCAGCCAGCTCGGCGAACAGCCACAGCGGTGCCAGCACCCCGATGAACAGCAACAGCAGCAGGCCCAGCCTTCGGCGCGGCGGAAGCGGCGCGGGCTCAGCCGGCCCTGCGGGCATAACGGGTCTCGACGTACTCGTCGATCAAGGCCACGAACTCGGAGGCGATGTTCTCGCCCTTCAGGGTGACCTTCTTCTCGCCGTCGACGAACACCGGCGCCGAGGGCGCCTCGCCCGTTCCCGGCAGGGAAATGCCGATGTCGGCATGGCGGGATTCGCCCGGCCCGTTGACTACGCAGCCCATCACCGCCAGCGACAGGTTCTCCGCGCCCGGGTGCGAGATGCGCCATTCCGGCATCTTCGCCCGCACGTGTTCCTGCACGGTCTTGGCCAGCTCCTGGAAAAAGGTGCTGGTGGTGCGGCCGCAGCCCGGGCAGGCGGTGACCATCGGGGTGAAGGCGCGCTGGCCGGTGGTCTGCAGCAGCTCCTGCGCGACCACGACCTCGGCGGTGCGCGGCTGGCCCGGTTCGGGGGGCAGCGAGATGCGGATGGTGTCGCCGATGCCTTCCTGCAGCAGCACCGCCAGCGCGGCGCTGGAGGCGACGATGCCCTTGCTGCCGATGCCGGCCTCGGTCAGGCCCAGGTGCAGGGCGTAGTCGCTGCGCGAGGCCAGGTCGCGGTACACCGCGATCAGCTCCTGCACGCCGCTGACCTTGCAGCTGAGCACGATGCGCTCGGCCGGCAGGCCCAACTCCACGGCGCGGTCGGCCGAATCCAGGGCCGAGCGGATCAGCGCCTCGCGCAGGACCCGGCCGGCGTCCCAGGGCTGGGCGCGCTGGCTGTTCTCATCCATCAGACGCGCGGCCAGGGACTGGTCCAGCGAGCCCCAGTTGGCGCCGATGCGCACCGGCTTGCCGTACTCGATCGCCTTTTCGATGATCGAAGCGAACTGGGTGTCCTTCTTCTTGCCGAAGCCGACGTTGCCGGGGTTGATCCGGTACTTGGCCAGGGCCTGCGCGCTGGCCGGTTCGCCGGCCAGCAGCTGGTGGCCGTTGTAGTGGAAGTCGCCGATCAGGGGCACGTCGATGCCCATCATCAGCAGCTTCTCGCGGATCCGCGGGATCGCCGCCGCGGCCTCCGGCGTGTTCACCGTCAGCCGCACCAGTTCCGAGCCGGCGCGCCACAGTTCGGCAACCTGCTTCACCGACGAGGCCACGTCCGCGGTGTCGGTATTGGTCATGGACTGGACGACCACCGGCGCACCCCCACCGACCGCGACTCCGCCAACCAGGACCTGGCGGGTGGGACGGCGCGGCCAGGGTCCGATGGAAGCGGGCGGCGTGGGCTGGGTGACGGCATCGTGCTGCATGTGCGCATTCTAGACGCCCGAGGCCGAACATGGCCGAACCGGGCGCCTCCCGGCGGGCCGACGCCGCCTGGCCGCACGCCGCGGCATACTCGTCCCCCGGCCCGTCGCCCAGGACACGCCATGCTCAAGCCCACCTATCCGATCTACATCGCCAATGCCGCCGAGACGCCCAACGCCGACCTGGAGGTCCGCGACAAGTACAACGGGCAGGTCGCCACCCGGGTGGCGATGGCCGACGCGGACGCGGTGGAGCGGGCGATCGCCGCTGCGGTGCGTGCCGCCCCGGCCATGGCCGCGCTGCCGGCCTGGCGCCGCCAGGCGGTGCTGGAGCACTGCGTCGCGCGCTTCCGCGAGCGTGCCGAGGAGCTGGCCATGGCCCTGTGCATCGAGGCCGGAAAACCCATCCGCGACGCGCGCGGCGAGGTCACCCGGCTGATCGACACCTTCCGCATTGCCGCCGAGGAGGCGGTCCGGATCGAGGGCCAGACGGTCAACCTGGAGATTTCCGAGCGCGGCACCGGCTACCGCGGGGTGTGGAAGCGGGTGCCGATCGGCCCCTGCAGCTTCATCACCCCGTTCAACTTCCCGCTCAACCTCGTCGCGCACAAGGTCGCGCCGGCCATCGCCGCCGGCTGCCCGTTCGTGCTCAAGCCCGCCGGCAAGACCCCGGTGGGCGCGCTGATCATCGCCGAGATCCTGGCCGAGACCGACCTGCCGGAGGGCGCGTTCTCGGTGTTCGCCTGCGACAACGAGGTCGCCACGCCCCTGGTCGAGGACGACCGGATCAGGCTGCTGTCCTTCACCGGCGGGCTGATCGGCTGGGACTTCAAGGCCCGCGCCGGGCGCAAGAAGGTCACCCTGGAACTGGGCGGCAACGCCGCGTGCATCGTCGATGCCGACCAGGCCGGGCGCCTGGACCACGTGGCCGGGCGGCTGGCCTTTGGCGCGTACTACCAGTCCGGGCAGAGCTGCATCAGCGTGCAGCGGATCCTGGCCCACGCCGACGTCTACGACGCGCTGAAGGAGAAGCTGGTGGCGAAGATCGCCGGCTTCGTCACCGGCGATCCGAAGGACGAGGACACCTTCATTGGCCCGATGATCGACGAGGAGGCCGCGCGCCGGCTGGAAGGCTGGATCGAATCGGCGCGCAATGCCGGCGCCACGGTACTGGCTGGCGGCGGGCGCAAGGGGAACATGCTGGAGGCGACCCTGCTGGAGGGCGTGCCGGGCGACTGCGAACTGACGCGCCAGGAGGCCTTCGGCCCGGTGGCCCTGCTCGAACGCTTCGAGGATTTCGAGACTGCGCTGGCCACGGTCAACGACTCCGACTTCGGCCTGCAGGCCGGCGTGTTCACCGACAGCCTGGCCCACGCCATGCTCGCCTGGGACCGGCTGGAGGTGGGCGGCGTGGTGGTCGGCGACGTGCCCAGTTTCCGCATGGACAACATGCCCTACGGCGGGGTCAAGGATTCGGGCTTCGGCCGTGAGGGCGTCAAGTTCGCGATCGAGGACATGAGCGAGGTCAGGCTGCTGGTGATCCGCAGCTGACCGCCGGCGTTCAGCCCAGGCGGCGCTCCGCCGGCCGGCCCAGCAGGTAACCCTGGCCGGCGCTGCAGCCCAGTTCCAGCAGGGTGTCGCGCTGGGCAGCGGTCTCGATGCCCTCGCCCACCGTCTCCATGCCCAGGCTGCGCGACAGCGCCAGGATCGCGCCGACCAGGGCCAGGCTCTCCTCGCGCCCGCCCTCCGCATCCAGCCCAGCCACGAAGCTGCGGTCGATCTTCAGCCCCGAGATCGGGAACCGGTGCAGGTAGGACAGCGCCGAGAAGCCGGTGCCGAAATCGTCCAGCACCGCGCGCACGCCCTGCGCCCGCAGGGTGTCCAGCAGGCGGCGGGTGCGCGGTGCGTCGTCCAGCAGGGCCACCTCGGTGATCTCCACGCGCAGCCGCGACGGGTCGGCACCGGCGGCGTCCAGCAGACCCAGCAGGCGGTCGGCGAAATCCGGCGAGCGGAAGTGCCGCGGCGAGACGTTGACCGAGATGTACCCCTCGCCGCCGCGCGCCAGTTCGGAGATGACCTGCTCGTACAGCAGCCAGTCCACCTGCTCGATCAGCCCGCTCTCCTCTCCCAGGGCGATGAACGCGGCCGGCGACAGCAGGCCGCGGCGGTCGTGCCGCCAGCGCAGCAGCGCCTCGTGGCCGACCACCTCGCCATCGTCCAGGCGCACGATCGGCTGGTAGTACGGCAGGAACTCGCGGCGCTGGATCGCGCGGCGCAGGTCCGCTTCCAGGTCCAGGCTGCGCACGGCCTGTTCGCGCATGGCCTCGTCGAATATCGCGTAGCGGTCCCGGCCCTCGTTCTTGGCCCGGTACATGGCCGCATCGGCATCGCGCAAGAGTTCTTCCCCGGTGCGGTAGCGCGGGTGCCACAGGGCGATACCCATACTTGCCGACGGGAACAGCTCGCGGCCTGCCACCCACAGGGGCCGGCCAACCACGCCCAGCAGGCGCTGGGCCAGCTCGCACACGCCCTCGATGCCGTGCACGTCCTGGGCCAGCACCGCGAACTCGTCGCCGCCAAGGCGCGCAACCACGTCCTCCGGACGCACCGCCGAAACCAGCCGGCGCGCCAGCTCCACCAGCAGCTCGTCGCCGGCGACATGGCCGATGCTGTCGTTGACCACCTTGAAGCGGTCCACGTCCAGGAACAGGACCGCGAAACCCGCCGCGGCGTCCTCCCCGTCGACCTCGTTCCCGGCCGCGCCGGCGCGCTCCAGCGCCGCGCCCAGGCAGTCCAGCAGGAACGTGCGGTTAGGCAGTCCGGTCAGCGCATCGTGCAGCGCCTGGTGGGTGAGCCGCTGCTCGGCGCGCAGGCGCTCGGCGATCTGGGCCAGCAGCTGCTCGTTGGCCCGCTCCAGCTCGCCGGTACGTTCGCCCACGCGCCGCTCCAGTTCGGCGTGCGCGGTGCGCAACCGTTCCTGCGCGGCCTGCCGGGCCAGGCCGGTGCCGATGTTGTGGGCGATGAAGGACAGCAGGCGCTGGTCGTCGGCGCTGAAGCGGATCCGCGGGTTGTAGCTCTGCACCGCGATCACCCCGACCACCTCGCCCTCGCGGCGCAGCGGCACGCCCAGCCAGCTGCAGGCGCGCTTCTGCCCGCGCTCGTCCAGCTCGCCGCTGGCGATCAGCGCGTCGATGTCCTCGCGGTGGGCCAGCAGGGTCTGGCGGGTGCGGATCACGTACTCGGTCAGGCCGTTGCCCGGACGCCGCGACGGCCGGTCGCAGCCGGACTCGTCCACCGAATACACGAACCCGATCTGCTCCGGCTCGCCGGCCAGCATCGCGATGTAGAAGTTGCGCGCGTACAGCAGGTCGTCCACCGCCGCATGCACCTTGGCGTAGTACTGCTCCAGGCTGTCGGAGCTGACCGCCATCTCGGCGATGCGGTACAGGGCGTGCTGCAGGCGTTCGGCTCGCTGGCGCTCAATCACTTCCTCCTGCAGCTCGCGGTTGGCCTGCTCCAGTTCCAGGGTGCGTTCCAGCACGCGCCGTTCCAGCTCGGCCTGGGCCTGGCGCCGGTCCAGGGTGGTCAGCACGTGCTGGGCGACGTACCCAAGCAGGGCGCGGTCCTCCTCGGTGTAGCAGTCGCTGCGGTCATAGCTCTGCACCACGATCGCCCCGCACACCCGCTCGCCTCGGCGCATGGGTACGCCGAGCCAGTCCAGGCTGTCCGGGCCCTGCAGGCGCAGCTCGTCGTCGATCCGCAGCATGCTGCGGATCCGCCGCGAGGGGCCGCGCAGCGCCTGGCCGTGGCGCAGCAGGGCGAAGGTCAGGCTGTTGGGCATCTCCTGCGCGCTCCATTCCCGGCCGCTGTCGGCCAGGTAGGGGTCGTCGCTGTCGGCGAAGTACAGGAAACGCAGGGTGTCGCGCACATCGTCGTACTCGACGATGTAGCAGTTGGGCGCGTACATCAGCGTGCCGATGATCCCGTGCAGGCGGTGCAGCATCTCCTGCATCTCGACCTCGGTGCCGGCCAGGTCCGCGATCTCGAACAGGGCCCGCTGCAGGCGCCGCGACTGTTCCAGCTGCTGCACCTGGGCCTGCAGGCGCGCGCCATGCAGTGCGCCCTCCAGCAGCACGCGCGCGGTCGAGCGCCATGCTTCCTGCGGCGAAGCCAGGTCGGCGCAGCGCGCCACCACCGCCAGGCGGGTGTCGCCGTCCTGCCAGGCTTCGACCACGAAGCCGTCGGCCTCGCTGGCCTCGCCCTGCAGCACCTGGAGCAGTGCATCCTCGGCGCCGGCCCCGGCACTGCCGGCCTCGATCCGCGGCGGCCGGTCCCCGGCGCGCCAGCCGACGGCCAGGTTGTCGGCACCGGACAGGCTGGCGAGCGCACCATGCACGCGCGCCAGCCATTCAGGCACGGGGGAACCCTCAGCGGATACCGCGACCTCAAGGGTACTGCCGTGGATCATTGGTGCCCGGGCGCAAGCGTGACAACGGTCACCAGCATATCTCCTCCCGCGTCAAAAACTCGACCCCATCCACGGCCCCCGCGCGTTGTCCCCTGCATGGCCCTGAACCCTGCCCTCGCCGCCGCACCCGCTGCCGCACCGCCGCTTGCGCCGGGCGGCTTTGACGGTAGGGTGCCAGCCATGGACCAGGCAGTGGACGCCCCCGGTGACGAGACCCTGATGCAGGCCTGGGCCCGCGGCGACGTGGCTGCGTTCGAACAGCTCTATGCCCGCCACCGCGCCCCGCTGTTCCGCTTCATCCTCGGCCACCTGCACGACCGGGCATTGGCCGAGGAGCTGTTCCAGGACGTGTGGCAGAAGGTGATCGCCGCCCGGGGCGGCTGGCGCCCCGATGCGCCCTTCGGCGCCTGGCTGTACCGGATCGCGCACAACCGCCTCAACGACCACTGGCGCGCGCAACGGCACCGCCCGCCCGCCCCGGCCGACGCAATGGAACGCACCGCCGCCCTGGCCTCCGGCGATGACCCCGAGCGCGAGGCCGCGCGGGACGAGGCTGCCGCGCGCCTGCACCGTGCCCTGGATGAACTGCCGCCCGAACAGCGCGAGGCGGTGCTGATGCGGCTGCACGGCGAGCTGCCGCTGGAGGAGATCGCGCGTATCACCGGGGTCGGCCGGGAGACCGTCAAATCCCGGCTTCGATATGCCATGGACAAGCTGCGTGGGAGGCTTGAGGCATGAGCCCGCACGAGCTGACCCCCGAAGAGCGCGAGCTGCGCCGCCAGCTTGAGGCCGCCGCCGGCGAGGGCCCCTCGTTGGCGCTGGATGCGCGC
>JAEWAG010000286.1 GCA_023391775.1 Pseudomonadota bacterium
GCCCCAGGGTGGCCTGCTGCATGGCCTGCAGGGTGAAGGGAACGGCAACCTGCGGCGGCGGCGCGGACAGCTGGCGCCGCGCGGTGGCGGCCAGCGCGCCGGCATCGAACGGGGCCACCGCACCGGCCGGCTGCAGGGCGCCCAGCAATTCGCCGACGCCTCCGTGGTCCCAGCCCAGCACCGGTCGTCCCACCGACAGCGCTTCGATCACGGTCCGGCCAAAGGCCTCGGGCTTGCGCGAGAGCTGCAGCACCAGGTCGCTGGCGGCATAGGCCTGGGCGATGCCCGCGGTCGGGCCGGTGAACAGCACCGCCGTGCCGATGCCAAGGCTGTCGGCTAGGGCCTCCAGTTCGCCGATGTAGGCCTCGCGCCCCGGCTCACGGGCGCCCGGCAGCCACAACCGCGCGTCGGCGTGGCCGGCCGCGTGCAGCGCCGCCAGCAGGTGCAGCGCGTCGGCATGCCCCTTGAGCCGGGTACCGCGGCCCGGCAGCAGCAGCAGCGGCTGCGCGCCGGCCAGCGAAGGGTGCAGTGCGGCGACCTGCGCGCGCGCTGCGGCATCCGGATGCGCACGGCGGGGGAAGGCGGCCGGGTCGATCCCGCGCCCGATCACCCGCAGCCGGGCCGGATCGACCCGCGGGTAATGCCGGCGGACGTAGTCGCGCACGGTGGCCGAAACGCAGACCACGCGTTCGCCACTGGCCATCACCGCGCTGTAGCGCCCGGGCGAGTTGAGTCCATGGACGGTGGTGATCCAGCGCGGCCGCCTGGCCGCCGGCAGGGTGGCCAGCGCCATGCGCCCCAGCCAGGCCGGCAGCCGCGAACGGGCATGCACGATGTCCACGCGTTCACGCAGGAACAGCTGGCGCAGGGCCGCCGCGTGGCGCAGCACGCCGGGCGACTTGCGTCCGATATCGAGGCCGATGTGTTCGGCGCCGGCGGCCTCCAGGGCCGCGACCAGGCGCCCCCCGCCCGACACGACGATGGCGCGGTGTCCCGCGTCCACCAGGGCGGCGGCGATTTCCAGGGTCGAGCGCTCCACCCCGCCGGATTCCAGCGCCGGCAGCAGCTGGACCACGGTCAGGCGGCGCATCGGCCGGTCGCCGCGGCTAGCGGATCAGTCCACCAGCTCGTAGGTGGCCGAGCAGTACGGGCACTGGGCCTTGCGGTCGGCCGCGTCCTCGATCGGCAGGTACACGCGCGGATGCGAGGCCCACAGCGCCATTTCCGGCGTCGGGCAGCTCAGCGGCAGGTCCGCGCGGTGCACGGTGTAGTGCGTCTGGGCGTTGGCGGGCGCGGCGGCGGTGGTGTTCATGGTGTCTGGTCAACCCGGCGGGAGCACCGCGGATTCTACCAGCGACGGCCGTGCAAGCGGCTGCCGCGCCGCAAGCGGCAGGGACGCGGCGCCGGCCGCGGGGAACCGGCGCCGCGGGCGATCACTTGGCCTTGGCCGAGGTGGCCTCGGTGGTGATGCGCAGGGTCACCTCGTCGCCCACGTTCGGGGCGTACGCGCCCACGCCGAAGTCGCTGCGCAGGATCGTGGTGGTGGCATCGAAGCCGATCGCCGGGACCTTCATCATCGGGTGGTCGGCGGCCTTGTTCAGTGTCACGTCCAGCACCACCGGCTTTGTCTGGTCCTTGATGGTCAGGTCGCCGGTGACCTTGAGCCTGCCCTCGCCGGCGGCCTCGACCCTGGTGCTCTTGAAGGTGGCGGTCGGATACTTGGCCGCGTCGAAGAAGTCGGCGCTGCGAAGGTGGTCGTTTAACTTGCTGCTGAAGGCCTCCAGGCCCGACAGCGGCAGGGTCACCTCGACGCGGGAGGCGGCCACGTTGTCCGCGTCATAGACCAGGGTGCCCTCCACGTCGCCGAAGTTGGCGAACGGGTGCGAGAAGCCGAAGTGGCTCCACTGGGCCAGCACGTTGGTATGGGTCGGGTCCAGGTTGTAGCTGACCGGGGCGGCGAAGGCGGCGCCGGTGAAGCCGGCCAGGACGGCGGCGAGCAGGATCTTGCGCATCGGGAACTCCTTGTAGGCGTGGATTGCGGCGAAGGTACGCTGGTGGAACGACCGGACTTCAGACGATGCGCGCGGCCTCGTCGAAGGACAGTCGCGGTGAACGCGGGAAGATGCTGGCCGGATCGCCCTGGCCGAGGTTGACCAGGATCTCCGAGCGGATGCTGGTGCCGGCGAAGAAAGCCTCGTCGACCTTGCCCGGATCGAACCCGGACATCGGGCCGGCGTCCAGCCCCAGCGAGCGCGCGGCCAGGATCAGGTAGCCGGCCTGCAGGGACATGTTCAGCAGCGAGGGCTTGTCGCGGCCCTCGCGCGGGCCGTCGAACCAGGCCTTGGCGTCGGTGTGCGGGAACAGGTAAGGCAGCTTCTCGTGGAATTCCAGGTCGCGGCCGATGATCACCGTCACCGGCGCGCTGAGGGTCTTGGCCCGGTTGCCTTCCGACAGCGCCGGCGCCAGCTGCGCCTTGGCCTCGGCGGACTTCACGAACACCAGCCGCGCCGGCGTGCTGTTGGCCGCCGTCGGGCCGAACTTCACCAGGTCGTACAGCTGGCGCAGGGTCTGGTCGCTGACCTCGCCGGAGAAGGCGTTGTAGGTACGGGCGCTGCGGAACAGCTGGTCGAGGGTGGCGTCGTTCAACGGCTGGCTCATGGGTGCGTGGGTCTCAGGGGCGGCAGGGCCGCGGACAGGCGCAGTGTAGAGTGTTGCAACCATGCTTTTCCAAGCCCGGCCCGGAACGAATTGGTGCGGAAGATGGAACAATCATCCCTGAAACCGGTTTGGCTTCTCACCGATGGCAACGCTGGCAACCTGCGCCAGGCCGAAGCCCTGGCGGCCGCGCTGGGAATGGAGGCGACCTGCCTCCCTGCGCTGGAGCCGCGCGCGCCGTGGCGCTGGCTGGCGCCCCGCCGGCTGCCCGGCGCCCGGGTCGGAGTGGGTTCGGA
>JAEWAG010000378.1 GCA_023391775.1 Pseudomonadota bacterium
AACCACGACCATGAAACGACTCCTGGTTTTCTCCCATCTACGCTGGGACTTCGTCTACCAGCGCCCCCAACACCTGCTGTCGCGCCTGGCGCAACGCTGGGACGTGGTGTTCTTCGAGGAGCCGGTGCACGAAGCCGGCTGCACGCCCTGGCTGGAGGAAATGCATCCGTGCACCGGCGTGACCGTGTTGCGCGCGCATTCGCCGGTGCCGGACCCGGGCTTCGCCGATGCCCAGTTCCCGGTGCTCAGCGCGCTGCTGCAGGACTGGCTGGCCGCGCATGATGTCGCCGCCGACGGCGAGGGACTGGCGGTGTGGTTCTACACGCCCATGGCACTGCCGCTGATGCAGGGTCTCTCGCCGGACATCGTGGTGTTCGACTGCATGGACGAGCTGGGTGCGTTCAAGGGCGCGCCTGCGCGCCTGGTCGACCGCGAGCGCACCCTGCTGGAGGTGGCCGACCTGGTGTTCACCGGCGGGCCTTCCCTGCAGGACGCCAAGGCTTCGCGCAACCCGCAGGTGCACTGCTTCCCCAGCAGCGTCGACCTGGAGCACTTCGCCCAAGGCCGCGAAACCGGGATGCGTCCGCAGCGTCCGCCCACCCTCGGCTTCTTCGGCGTACTCGACGAGCGCCTGGACCTGGTGCTGCTGCACGCGCTGGCCCATGCGCATCCGGAGTGGTCGATCGAGCTGGTCGGGCCGGTGGTCAAGATCGACCCGTCGACCCTGCCGCGCGCACCCAACCTGCACTACCGGGGCCAGTGCGGCTACGCCGATCTGCCGGGCCACATCGCGCAATGGGACGTGTGCCTGCTGCCGTTCGCGCTGAACGAGGCCACCGCCTTCATCAGCCCGACCAAGACCCTGGAATACATGGCCGCGCGCAAGCCGGTGGTCAGCACCCGCGTGCGTGACGTCGAGCGCCTGTATGCCGACGGCGTGCGCATCGCCGACGACCTGCCCGGCTTCATCCGCGCGTGCGAGCAGGCCCTGGCCGAACCCTACGACGCGCGTGAGGCGCGCATCCGCAACCAGGACGCGCTCACCGCCGCCACCTCCTGGGACCGCACCGCCGAGGCCATGGCCGGCCTGCTGCGCCAGGCGGCGGCGACCGGGCTCAACCCGCGTGCGCGCGCCTACCTGGAAGGCGACCGGGTGGTGCCGATCGCCGAGCCGCCGGTGGAGTGCCTGATCCTGGGCGCAGGCCCGACCGGGCTGTCGGCCGCCTACCACTACGGTGCCGGCAGCGTGCTGGTGGAGCGCGAGGCGAGCGTCGGCGGCTGGTGCCGCTCGATCGACGAGCACGGTTTCTGCTTCGACCACGCCGGCCACATCATGTTCTCCAACGACCAGGACGTGCTGCAGCTGTACACGCTGCTGCTGGGCGACAACGTCCACTGGCAGAACCGCGAGGCCTGGATCTACAGCAAGGGCGTGCACACGCGCTACCCGTTCCAGGGCGCGCTCTACGGGCTGCCACCGGACGTGCTCAAGGAGTGCCTGGTCGGCGCGATCGAGGCACGCTTCGGGCCGATCGATCCATCACGGCGGCCGGCCGATGCGGCACCCGCCCGCGCCCTGGCGCCAGTGGCCGGAACGCCCCGCGAGGCAGCCGCGGATGGTGACTGCTGTGCGGACGGTGTTGCCGTGCCGCTGCGCGCCTGCCCGGGCGATCCGAAGGATCTGGCGCGCGGCGAGGAGGCGCATGCGCCGGCCCGCAGCGGCAAGCCGGAGAATTTCGAGGAATTCATCCACCAGGTCTGGGGTGCCGGGGTCGCGCGGCATTTCGCCGTGCCCTACAACACCAAGCTGTGGACGGTACCGCTGCGCGAGATGGAAACCTCGTGGCTGGGCGGGCGCGTGCCGATGCCCGACCTGGAGGAGATGATCGATGGCGCACTTCGCCCGGTGCCGGCACCGCAGGGCCCGAACGCGCGCTTCGGCTATCCGCTGCGCGGCGGCTTCCAGGCGCTGGTGGACGGCTTCCTGCCGCACCTGGAGGGCACGCTGATGCTGGGCAAGGCGGTGACCTCGGTCTCGGTGCGCCGGCGCCAGGTGGTCCTGTCCGACAACCGCCGCCTGCGCTGGGAGCGACTCGTCAGCACCCTGCCGCTGCCGGACTTCGTGCGCCTGCTGGGCGAGGAAGCGCCGGCCCACGTGCGCGCCGCGGCAGCCGGGCTGAGGCACGTGTCGGTGCGCTGCGTGAACCTCGGGATCGGCCGCGAGAACCTGACCGACAAGCACTGGATCTACTACCCCGAGGACACGATCTTCCACCGCATCTTCGTGCAGGGGAACGCGAGCCCGCACAACAATCCCCCGGGCGGATTCGGGCTGACCTGCGAGATCACCTACTCGCCGACCAAGCCGCTGCCGGTCGACGGCGATGCCCTGGTCCAGCGCTGCATCCGCGAGTGCATCGCGGTGGGCATGTTCAACGCGGACGACCCGGTGCTGGCCAGCTCGATCGTGGACATGCCCTACGCGTACGTGCTCTACGACCACCACCGCGCGCGCAACGTGGCCACCATCCGCGAGTGGCTCGCCAGCCACGACGTGATCCTGGCCGGACGCTACAGCGAGTGGGAGTACTACAACTCCGACCACGCGTTCCTGGCCGGACGCCGCGCCGCACTCACTGCGCGTGAGCCGGCATTGAGCCTGCAGGCCGGCGCGACCTGAGCGAGCGGTGCAGGCGTGTTGCCGGTCCCAACCGGGGCCGGCAGCGCTGGGCCAGCGGCGCCCGTACTGGTGGACCGTACTCCTTGCCTTGGCCTAGGCCTGGCGCAACGCCAGCGACCTCAGCGCTGCGTGCGCGGCTGCTGCTCGTCCGCTTCCGGGTCCTCGCCCACCCGCGTTTCCTGCGCGCCGGTGGCGTAGCGCGCGGGCGCTTCGGGCTGGTGGGCATCGGCGGTCGGCGCGGGGTTGTCGGCCGGCGGATCGGCCGGATGTTCCTGGCGGCAGGCAGCCAGTCCCAGGACGCACAGCAGGACCAGGGCGAAACCGGGCGACTTGTTCATCGGCTACTCCAGTGGGGATGGACGTGGCCATGGTCGCCCGTGCCGGGTGAAAGCCGTGCGCGCACCTGCGCCCGCAATGCACATGCCATCGCGGACGCACGGTCAAGTTTCCCGGACGTCGGGTCGGCTTCGCCGCGCCGCGGGAGCGCACTGTATGCCTCACCGGACGCACCCGCGTCGGCCCCATCCCACCTTTCCTGCAAGGAGTCCAGCATGTCCCTCGAGAAGATCCTCTACACCGGTACCGCCACCTCCACCGGCGGCCGCGAAGGCCGCGCCACCACCGCCGACGGCACGCTGGACCTGGCCCTTTCCACGCCGCGTGCGCTGGGCGGTGCCGGCGGCGAAGGCACCAATCCCGAGCAGCTGTTCGCGGCCGGCTACTCGGCCTGCTTCCTCAGCGCGCTGAAGTTCGTTGCGGGCAGGCAGAAGGTCGCGCTGCCGGCCTCGACCACGGTCACCGCGGACATCGGCATCGGTCCGCTGGGTGGCGGCTTCGGCCTGCAGGCCAGCCTGACCATCTCCGCCCCGGAGCTGGAGCCGGAAACCCTGCAGTCGCTGGTCGAGCAGGCACACCAGGTCTGCCCGTACTCCAACGCCACCCGCGGCAACATCGACGTGGACCTGCGCATCGCCCGGTGAGGCGGGAGCGGCTTCGGCGGTAACCCGGCGGCGATCACTGGAAACGCCGGCACCGTCCTCCGGTGCCGGCCTGTCCCCGTCTCAGTCGGCCAGGTTGATCCAGGTCGCCTTCACCTCGGTGTACTTGTCGAAGGCGTGCAGCGACTTGTCGCGGCCGTTGCCGGACTGCTTGTAGCCACCGAACGGCGCGGTCATGTCGCCGCCATCCCAGTAGTTGACCCAGACGCTGCCGGCGCGCAGGCCGCGGGCCACACGGTGGGCCCGGGACAGGTTGGCGGTCCACACGCCGGCGGCCAGGCCGTACTCGGTGTCGTTGGCGATCTTCAGCGCCTGGGCCTCGTCCTCGAACGGGATCACCGACAGCACCGGGCCGAAGATCTCCTCGCGGGAGATGGTGTGCTCCGGGCGCACGTCGTCGAACACGGTCGGCTCGACGTAGCAGCCGCCCTCCACCGGCGCGATGCGGTTGCCGCCCAGGGCCAGCTTCGCGCCCTCGGCCTGGCCCTTGGCGATGTAGTCGAGCACGCGCTTCGTCTGGGTCTCGTCGACCAGGGCACCCATCGGCGCGCCGGGTTCCAGCGGGTGGCGCGGCTGCATCTTGCGGCCGGCCTCGACCACGCGGGCGAGGAACTCGTCCTTGATCGAACGCTCCACCAGCAGGCGCGAGGCGGCGGTGCAGACCTCGCCCTGGTTGTAGAAGATGCCCATGGCCGCGGCCTCGGCGGCCCTGGCCAGGTCCGGCGCGTCGGCGAAGACGATGTTCGGGCTCTTGCCGCCGCACTCCATGTAGGCGCGTTTCATGTTCGACAGGCCCGCGCACTGCAGCAGGCGCTTGCCCACCGCGGTGGAGCCGGTGAATACCAGGCCGTCCACGTCCATATGCAACGCCAGCGCCTCGCCGGCCTCCTGGCCGAAGCCGGGCAGCACGTTGAACACGCCCTCGGGGATGCCGGCCTCGGCGACCAGCTCGGCCAGGCGCAGCACGCTCAGCGGCGACTTCTCCGAGGGCTTGATCACCACCGAGTTGCCGGTGGCCAGCGCCGGGGCCAGCTTCCAGGCGGCCATCAGCAGCGGGAAGTTCCACGGCACGATCGCCGCGACCACGCCCAGCGGCTCGCGGGTGACCAGGCCCAGCTCGTCCTCGCCAGTGGGCGCGACCTCGCCATAGACCTTGTCCAGCGCCTCGGCGGTCCAGCCGAAGCAGCGGATGGTGGCGGCGATGTCGACGTTGCGCGCATCGTCGATCGGCTTGCCCATGTCCAGGGTTTCCAGCAGGGCCAGCTCGTCGGCGTGCTGTTCGATCAGCTGCACCAGTTTCTGCAGGGTCCTCTTGC
>JAEWAG010000387.1 GCA_023391775.1 Pseudomonadota bacterium
TTCATGATGCGTCCTTTATGAAGTTCAGTTCGACGCCGTCGCGCCAGCAGCCACTTGGCCACGTCGTCCAGCCGCTCCACCGGCACGCTGCGGCGGTCGTTCCAGTATGCGGCGAAGTTGTGCTCCATCTCGCGCACCACCGGGCCGGCCACCAGCACGTCGCGGTCACGGAAGTTGTACTGCGCGTCCCAGTCGTAATAGTCGTCCTGGTAGTTGCGCCCGCCGGCGATGCCGACCGCGTCGTCGATCACCAGCAGCTTGTTGTGCATGCGCTGGTTGAAGCGGCGGAAGCAGCAGATGACGCTGGCGGCGTAATGCAGGTAGTTGGGCTTGGCCAGGCCGAAGGTCGGGTTGTAGATGCGCAGCTGCAGGTTCTGGTGCGCGCCGGCCAGGGCGGCGAGGATCTCCAGGTCGGCGATGGCCGAGAGCTGGTCGATCAGCACCCGCACCTTGACCCCGCGCCGGGCCGCGGCCAGCAGCTCGTCGATCACCAGCCGGGCGCTGTCGTCCTTGTCGAAGATGTAGGTCTGCAGGTCGATGCGGCGGGTGGCGCTGCGCATCAGGTTGATCCGCGCCAGCAGCGCCTCGCCGCCGCCGTCCAGGATCAGCGCGCGGTGGCGCTCGCCGCCGTCGGGCGCCGAAGCGCTCTCGGCGAAGGCCTCGCCGGCCAGGTCGCGCAGCGGCGAGGGCGCGGCGCAGCGGTCGGGCTGGTGGCAGTCCAGGCTGGCATCGCGCCCGGCCACGGCCACCGCCACCGCCTGCTCGCGCTGCTGCGGACTGAGCGTGCTGCAGGCCGTGGCCGACAGCAGGAGCGCGGCCAGCAGCAGGAACCGGATCCGGGGGCTCACCGCGCCTCCGCCTCCCTGAGCCGCACGTCCATGGTGAAGCGCACCCGCTCGGTCAGCACCATCTGCCATTCGCCCATGCCGTAGCGGCTGCGCTGGATGTCGCCGTGGGCGTGCAGCGCGCAGTCCAGGCCGGCGCGCGCGCACCCGGCCGGCTCCACCGTCAGCGTTTCCGGACGGGTGGTGCCGCGCAGGGTGAGCCGGCCCTGCAGCTGGCCGCCGCGGGCCAGTGCATCCGGCGGGTAGGGGTCCGATACGAATTCCATCCAGGGGTGTCGCAAGGTGTCGAAGAAGCTGTCGCCGCGCATCCAGCCGGTGTAACGCGGCTTGTCCGGGATCTCGGCGGCGGCGGTGGAGATGCGCAAGCGTACCCGGTGCTGCCCGTCGGGCAAGCGTTCTACCAGCCCCTCATGGCGCGGCAGCAGGCCGCGCAGGCGCTGGCCCAGGCGCGTGCGCACCTCGAACTGCAACCGGCTCAGCTCCGGATCCAGTTCGTACAGGACGACGCCGGCAGGCGGCACCGCAGCCCGGGTGCCGCCCGCGGCAGCAGGGCCCGCGGCGGCGGGCAGCAGTGCGAAGGCCAGCAGCCAGTGCCGGCACCGCATCCGCTCAGGGCCACCAGAACGAGGTGAGCTGGCCGACCCCCGGTTCCACGGGCTGGCCGGACGGCAGGGTCAGCACCGCCACCGCCGCGGTCGGCATGCCGCGGTAGTCGTCCGAGCGGCCGCTGTCGAGCAGGGCCACCAGCCGTTCCATGCCCGGGTTGTGGCCGACCAGCATCAGCCGCTCGACGTCGTGGTCTTCCAGCAGGCCGATCAGGGTCCCGGCGGTGGCCTCGTAGATCGCCGGCTCCAGCCGCTGCTCGGCGTAACCGGTGATGGCCAGTACCGCTTCCAGGGTTTCGCGGGTGCGGCGCGCCGGCGAACACAGCACGCAGTCCGGCACCAGCCCGTGCCTGGCCAGCCATTGGCCGGCGGCCTCGGCCTCGGCCAGGCCGTGGGGCGACAGCGGACGGTCGATGTCGGCCTGCCCGGGGGCGCCCGGCTCGGCATGGGCATGGCGCAGCAGGATCAGTTCACGCACGTGGATACCCTCCCGGGATGACGGCTTCAGGCCTGCTCCAGCCAGCGGAGCAGGGGTTCCCAGTCGGCCTGGTGGTCGCGCACCTGCGCGGAGTGGTAGTCGAACAGGCTGCGGCCCAGCCCCACCATGACCACGTAGGCCTGGGTGGCGCGCAGCTGCGCCACCACCGGGTAGGGCCAGCCGGACAGCATCTGCACGGCCTGCTGGCTCGTATGCGTCCACGGCTTGCTGCGGTTGAGCACCAGCCCCACCGGCAGGCGCCGCTCGTGCACCCGGCGCACCTTGGCCAGGGTATAGAGGAACCCGACCGTGGCCTCGATGTCCAGCGCCGAGGGCTGCAGCGGCACCAGCACCGCGTCGGCACCGTCCAGGAAGCTGCCCAGGTCCGCGGCCAGGGCGCCGGCGGCGGCGTCGATCACCACCTGGTCGGTATCCGCCGGCAGCCGCGTCTTCCAGGCCCGGCGCCCGCTGGCGGGCATCGGCAGCACCGCGCTGTCCAGCACCGAGCGGCGCTCGGCCCAGCGCGTGGCCGAGCCCTGCGGGTCGGCATCCACCAGCACCGTCCGCCGTCCCTGCAGCGCCGAGTGCGCGGCCAGGTGGGTGGCGACGGTGGTCTTGCCCACGCCGCCCTTGGACCCGGCGACCAGGATCGTCTTCATGCGCCGCTTGCTCCGATTAGGGCTGGCCGCAGGGTACACCGCGCCTGCGTCGAGGCGATAGGAAGGCGCGCGGGCTTGCTATCGTTGGCCGGATCCCGATCCGGAACCCCCATGAGCCAGCTGCAGGACCTCACCGCCCTCATCCGTGCTAATACCCCGCTGGTGATCGTGGAAACCCGCGACGAGGACCGGGTGGTGGAGCTGTTCCGGCAGTCGCTGATGCATGTCTGGCGTGCGCTGCACCGCTGGACCATCACCGAGGGCCTGCGCCGTATCGACCTGGACCGCGAGGACGCCGCCGAGGGCCCGCCGGATGCCTCCTCGGTGCTGCGCGCGATCCAGGGCGCCGACCAGCGCGGCATCTACCTGCTGCTGGATTTCCATCCCTACCTTGGCTACGCCAGCCACCAGCGCCTGCTGCGCGACATCCTGCAGCGCCGGCACTGCGAGCCGCACGTGATCGTGCTGGTCGGGGCGAAGGTGGAGCTGCCGCCGGAACTGGAAGCGCTGGCGGTGCGCTTCAGCCCGCGCCTGCCCGACGCGGCCGCGCTGCTGAAGCTGGTGCGCGAGGAGGCCGACGCCTATGCCCGCGAGAACGGCGGCCGGCGGGTGGAGATGGAGGCCGAGGCGGTGCAGCAGATCGTGCGCCACCTGCAGGGGCTGGACCTGCACGACGCGCGCCGCATCGCCCGCCAGCTGATCCACGCCGACGGCGCCCTCACCGCCTCCGACCTGCCGCAACTGGCCCGGCTCAAGTTCGAGCTGCTCAACCGCAGTGGCCACCTGCACTACGAGCACGACACGGCCGGGCTGGACCAGGTGGCCGGTGCACGCCGGCTCAAGCGCTGGGTGGCGCAACGCGGCCCCGCCTTCGCCGGGCACGCGCCGCCCGGGCTGGCGCCGCCGCGGGGCGTGCTGCTGCTGGGCGT
>JAEWAG010000014.1 GCA_023391775.1 Pseudomonadota bacterium
GCCGGGCATCGGCAGCGACCCGCTGGCGTCCCTGCGCAAGGCCGCCGGCAAGGATCCGCTCAAGGGCCTGCGCCCGGTGCAGGTCGGCGCCGGCCGCGGCGGTGCCTCGATCCGCTGGAGCGACGACGGCCGCAACGTGGCGGTGATGCTGCGCGCGGTCGACAACAAGGACCGCTGGATCGCCTCGGTGGACCTGGCCCAGGCCCGCCTGCAGCCACGCCACCGGCTCACCGATGCGGCCTGGATCAACTGGAACTTCAACGACTTTGACTGGCTGCCGGACAACCGCACGCTGTGGTTCCTGTCCGAGGAAAGCGGCTGGTCGCACGTCTACACCCAGACCGGCAGCGAGCGCCCGCGCCAGCGCACCTCCGGGCGCTGGGAGGCCTCCTTGCCGGTGCCCACCGCCGACGGCCGCGGCCTGCTGTTCCTGTGCAACCGCGCCTGGCCCGGCGACTACGAGGTCTGCGCGCTGGACCTGGCCAGCAACGCGCTGCGCGAGGTCACCGCGCTGGACGGGGTCGAAGACTTCAGCCTGTCCCCGGACGGCCGCCAGCTGCTGCTGCGCTGGTCCGCCAGCTGGACCCCGCCGCAGCTGGCCGTGGCCCCGCTGGACGGCGGCCAGGCCCGCATCCTGACCGACACCCGCAGCGCCGCGTTCAAGGCGCGCCAGTGGACCCCGGCGCGGATCGTGCAGGTGCCTTCGAAGCACGGCGCCGGCACCGTGTGGGGCAAGTTCTACGGGCCGGAGCAGTACGAGCCGGGCCGCAAGTACCCGGTGGTGATGTTCGTGCACGGCGCCGGTTACCTGCAGAACGTGCACGCGCGCTGGCCCAACTATTTCCGCGAGCAGATGTTCCACCACCTGCTGGTGGAGAAGGGCTACGTGGTCCTGGACCTGGACTTCCGCGGCAGCGAGGGCTACGGCCGCGACTGGCGCACCGCGATCTACCGGAACATGGGCCATCCGGAACTGGAGGACTACCTGGACGGCCTGGACTGGGTGGTCGCCAACCACCAGGGCGACCGCGACCGCGCCGGCATCTACGGTGGCAGCTACGGCGGCTTCATGACCTTCATGGCCCTGTTCCGCAGCCCCGGCACGTTCAAGGCCGGCGCCGCCCTGCGCCCGGTGGTGGACTGGACCCAGTACATCCACCCGTACACCTCCAACATCCTCAACACCCCGGAGCTGGACCCGGAGGCGTACCGCAGGTCCTCGCCGATCGAATATGCCGAAGGCCTGCAGGACCACCTGCTGATCGCCCACGGCATGATCGACGACAACGTCTTCTACCGTGACTCGGTGGTGCTGGCGCAGAAGCTGATCGAGCTGCGCAAGGACAACTGGGAGCTGGCTTCCTATCCGCTGGAACGCCACGGCTACGTCCGCCCCGACTCCTGGTTCGACCAGTACCGGCGCATCCTCAAGCTGTTCGAGCGCACCCTCAACACGCCCGCCGCGACCGCCGATGAGCCCGCCCGCTGACGCGCGTGCCGACACCCCACCCCCCATCCGCACCGTCGCCGCGGTGATCCGCGACGACCGCGGCCGGGTCCTGCTGGTACGCAAGCGCGGCTCGGCGGTGTTCATCCAGCCCGGGGGCAAGACCGAGCCGGGCGAGGCGGCGCTGGAAACCCTGGCCCGCGAGCTGCAGGAGGAGCTGGGCGTGTCCATGCGGACCGAGGGCGCGTACCGGCTGGGCGAGTTCGAGGCCGACGCGGTCAACGAGCCGGGCCGCCGGGTGCGGGGCGAGGCCTGGGCCGTGGGCATCGACGGCCAGCCCCGGCCACAGGCCGAGATCGAGGAACTGGCCTGGGTGGTGCCGGCAGCGCCATTCCCGGTGCAGGTCGCACCGCTCAGCGCCGGCCACGTCCTGCCGGCGCTGGGCCGCGCCCTGGCCAGCGGCGCGCTGGCCTGAGCCGGTTTCCCGCGCCCGCAGGCACAATGGGCCTGCAACCGGGGAATCAATCATGACCATGCCACCACCCGTGCCCCGCACCGGATTCGTCACGGTGCTCGGCAGGATGTCCCTCCTGATCTCCGCCCTGGGCCTGCTCGGCGCACTGGCCGTGGCGGCCGGGGCCGTGGCCCTGGGAGACGGGGTGGTGGCCCGTATCGCCGCCGAGCCGCTGCTGCCGCCTCCGGTGGCCTGGATGCTGGAACAGCGCCGCGCACTGGCACTGGGCAGCCTGCTGTTGTCGCTGCTGTTCGTCGCCGCCTCCTGGGGCGTGCTGCGCCGGCAGGAGTGGGCGCGCTGGGCGTTCATCGCCTTCCTGGTCCTGACCGCGGCGCTGAACTTCGCGATGCTGCCGCTGGTCGGCCAGATGTTCGACGCAGTCCGCGCGGCCATGCCCGCTGCGCTGCTGGACACCCCCGACGGCCAGGAGCTGCTGGCCCAGCTGCACGTCAGCCGCGTGGTCTCCCTGGGAATGAGCGTGGCCACCGCGCTGGCGTTCGCCGCCCTGCACGGTTGGCTGGCATGGAAGCTGTGCACCGCCGCGGTGCGGGCCGAATTCCACCGCTGATCCGGCCCGGGCCGGGAAGCCGGGCCCGCCACGGCTTGATTCCGATCAAGGGACGCGCCGGGGCGCCCGCTAGAATGCGCCCATGGACCCGAACTTCGACCTCGTCAGGGATTACCTGACCGGCTTGCAGGACCGCATCTGCACCGCCATCGAGACGGCCGACGGCCAGGCCCGCTTTGTGGAGGACGCCTGGACGCGGCCGGCGGAAGCCGGCGACGCCAGCCATGCCGGCGGCGGGCGCACCCGCATCCTGCGCGAGGGCGCGGTGTTCGAGCAGGCCGGCATCGGCTTCTCCGACGTCTCCGGCACCCGCCTGCCGCCCTCGGCCAGCGCCGCCCGCCCGGAACTGGCCGGCGCCTCCTGGCGCGCCACCGGCGTGTCGCTGGTGTTCCACCCGCGCAACCCGTACCTGCCCACCACCCACGCCAACGTGCGCCACTTCGAGGCCCGGCGCGATGGCGAGACGGTGGCCTGGTGGTTCGGCGGCGGCTTCGACCTGACCCCGTTCTACCCGTTCGACGAGGACGTGCAGCACTGGCACCGCACCGCCGCCGGGCTGTGCGCCCCGTTCGGCGAGGACCGCTACCCGGCGCACAAGCGCTGGTGCGACGACTACTTCTTCCTGCGCCACCGCAACGAGACCCGCGGCGTCGGCGGCCTGTTCTTCGACGACCTGCACGGCGATTTCGAACGCGACTTCGCCTACATGCGCGCGGTGGGCGACGGTTTCCTCGATGCCTACCTGCCGATCGTCGAGCGCCGCCGGGACACCCCGTACGGCGAGCGCGAGCGCGAATTCCAGCTGTACCGGCGCGGCCGCTAGGTGGAGTTCAATCTGGTCTACGACCGCGGCACGCTGTTCGGCCTGCAGAGCGGCGGGCGCACCGAGTCGATCCTGATGAGCCTGCCGCCGCGGGTGCGCTGGGAATACGGCTTCCAGCCCGAGCCCGGCAGCGCCGAGGAGCGCCTGGCCCAGTACCTGGCGCCGCGCGACTGGCTGGGCCTGGCGCCGGTCTGAGGACGCGGCGCTTCGGGATATCCAGGGGAATCGGGAAGCCGGACCTGCAGCAGCACCAGGCATGGGGATGCCCGCTGCGCCACGTGCGATGCCCGCCGACAGGCGGTGGCACGCGATGCGGGAGCCGGAAATAAGAAGCCCCGCCAACCAGGGGGAGGTTGGCGGGGCCGGGGAACGGCGGCTTGGGGAGGAGCCCCCGTTCCAGTAGATCTGCTCCAGGGGAAGGGAGAGATCCGCGACAGGCGTTGCACCTGTCGAGGGTTATGTAAACACGCGGTACATTGATGTTTCGTGAAGAAGACTCTGTTCAATTGGAACTGTTTATTCCGGATTCATTGGAATCTTCCGCAACCAGCTGAACGCTTGAACCGTCTGTAAAAAAGCGGTGAAACGAGGCTCAATGTGCCTCGTCCCAGTTGTTACCGGTACCGCTATCAACCACCAGCGGAACGCTGAGTTGTGCGGCGGCTGACATGAGCGTCGGCACCTGTGCAAGCAGTTCGGGAACGAACGCCTCGTCGACCTCGAATACCAGTTCGTCGTGCACCTGCAGGATCATCCGCGCCTGCGCTGCGTGGCCGGCGAGCCACGCGTCAACGCTGATCATCGCCCTTTTGATGATGTCCGCCGCGGTGCCCTGCATCGGCGCGTTGATCGCCGCGCGCTCGGCGCCGGCGCGCTGGGCGGCATTGCGCGCGTTGATGTACTCCAGGTGCAGGCGGCGGCCGAACACGGTCTCCACGAACCCGCGCTCGCGCGCCTGCTCGCGGGTGCGCTCCATGTAATCGCGCACGCCCGGGTAGCGGCTGAAGTACAGGGCGATGTAGTCCTGGGCCTGGCCGCGGTCGATGCCCAGCTGCCGGGCCAGGCCGAACGCGCCCATGCCGTACATCAGGCCGAAGTTGATCGCCTTGGCGGCGCGGCGCTCGTTGACCGTCACCTCCTCCAGCGGGCGACCGAACACCTCCGCGGCGGTGGCGCGGTGGATGTCCGCGCCGGAGGCGAAGGCGCGCAGCAGGCCCGGGTCCTGCGACAGGTGGGCCATGATCCGCAGCTCGATCTGCGAGTAGTCGCAGGCGACCAGCTTGCGCCCCGGCGGGGCGACGAAGGCGCGGCGGATGCGACGGCCGTCGTCGGTGCGGATCGGGATGTTCTGCAGGTTCGGGTCGGAGGAGGACAGCCGCCCGGTGGCGGCCCCGGCCTGGTGGTAGCTGGTGTGCACCCGCCCGGTGTCCGGATTGACCATCTCCGGCAGCTTGTCGGTGTAGGTGCTGCGCAGCTTGGCCAGGCCGCGGTATTCCAGGATCACCCGCGGCAGCTCGTGCAGGTGGGCGATGGCCTCCAGCGCCTCCTCGTTGGTCGAGGGCTGGCCCTTGGGCGTCTTCACCAGCGCCGGCAGGCCCAGCTCGTCGAACAGCAGCGCGCACAGCTGCTTGGGCGAATCGAGGTTGAAGCTGCGCCCGGCCATCTCGGTGGCGCGGGTCTGCGCCTCAAGCATGCGCCGGGACAGGTCCGCGCCCTGTCGGCGCAGCTCGTCCATGTCCACCAGCACGCCGTTGGCCTCGATCCGCTGCAGCACCTGCACCAGCGGCATCTCGATCCCCCGGTATACCGACTCCAGCCCCGGCTCGGCGGCCAGGCGCGCGGCCAGCACCCGGTGCAGGCGCAGGGTGATGTCCGCGTCCTCGGCGGCGTAGCGGGTGGCGTCATCCAGTGCGCACTGCGAGAACGGGATCTGCTTGGCGCCCTTGCCGCACAGCTCCTCGTACTTGACCGTGGTGTAGCCCAGGTGGCGCAAGGCCAGGCTGTCCATGTCGTGGCGGGCGCTGCCGGAATCCAGCACGAAGCTCTCCAGCAGGGTGTCGTCCGCGTAGCCGGCCACCTCCACGCCGTGCCGGCGCAGCACGTGCAGGTCGTACTTGCCGTTCTGGCCGAGCTTGCGCACGCCGGCATCGGCCAGCAGCGGACGCAGCAGGTCCAGCGCGCGGGTCGCGTCCAGCTGCTGCGGCACGCCGGGGTAGTCGTGGGCAAGTGGCAGGTAGGCGGCGCGCCCGGGCTCGGCGGCGAAACTCAGGCCGACCAGGCGCGCCCGCATCGGGTCCAGGCTGTCGGTCTCGGTGTCCATGGCGAAGCTGCCGGCCGCGCGCAGGGCGTCGATCCAGGCCAGCAGCTGGGCCTCGCTGGTGATGGTCTCGTACTGGCCGGGCTCGGCC
>JAEWAG010000070.1 GCA_023391775.1 Pseudomonadota bacterium
GTTGCGCAGCCGCAGCAGGCCGCTGCTGACCACCACCTCGCCGGGCTCCAGGCCGTCGGTGATGCCGACCAGGTCGCCGCGGGTCGGGCCGGTGGTCACGAAGCGCTGCTTGACCACGTGCTGCGGCGCCTGTTGGCCTTCGGCCACCTCAGCGTTTCTCACTTCGTCCGGGGCATCGACCAGCACGTACACCGAGTTGCCGTACGGGTTGAAGCTGACCGCGGTCTGCGGCACCACCACCACGTCGCGGGCCTGGCCCAGGTCGAAGCGCACCCGGGCGAAGGTGCCGGGGCGCAGCGCGCCATCCGGGTTGGCCAGGGAGGCGCGCACGGTGAAGTTGCGGGTGCTGGTGTCCACCGACGGCTCGACGGCGGTGATCTCGGCCTCGAACTCGCGCCCGGCTGCCGCGTCCACCTGCAGCTGCACCCGGGCGCCGACGGCGACCTGGTTCATGCGCTGCTCGGGCAGGGTGAAGTCGACATGGATCGGGTCCAGCGCCTGCAGGCCGACGATCGGATCGCCGGGGTTGAGGTATTGGCCCAGGTTGATCCGGCGAATGCCCAGCACGCCATCGAACGGCGCGCGGATGGTCTTCTGCGCGATCAGCGCACGCTGCGCCTCGGCCTGGGCGCGGGTCTGCGCGGCGTCGCTGGTGCGCTCATCCACCTCGGCGCGGGAGACCAGGTTCTGGTCGCCCAGTTCGCGCCAGCGGTCGCGCTGGGTGGCGGCCAGGCGGGCGGCCGCGTCCAGCGCTTCCAGCTGGGCCAGTTCGTTGGCGGTGTTGAGCTGCACCAGCAGGTCGCCCTTGCGCACCTGCTGGCCGGACTCGAACGCGATCCGCTGGACCACGCCGCCGGCCTCGGTGGTGACCTGGGTGCCGTTGTCGGCGACCAGGGTGCCCACGGCCTCGGCGGTGTCGTTCCAGTGCTCGCCGCGTGCCTGGAAGGTACTCACCTCGACCGCCGGCTGCGGCATGTTGTCGAAGAAGCTGTTGAGCATGCGCTGGGACGCGAACCAGAGCGCGAACACACCACCGAAGACGACCGCGAACACGATCAGCATCATCGTCATCCGCCTGGCGGTGCTGGGGGGAGCGGATGCGTTGCGGGGGGTGCTGGCTCTCATGTGCGGATCCATTCCGTCGGGCGTTCGGGGGATGCGGCCGGGCACCGGAGGTGGCAGGCGATGCAGCGGCGTGCATGGCGCGGTGCGGCCGGGTGGCGGGCAGGGCAGGCTGCCCGGGCGCAGAAGCGCGATTCTGGGGGCTGTTCCGTTACCCGTGCAACGCCTTCGGTGGGTGCGGGCTGGGCCATAATCGCCCGCGTCCCGTACCGGTCCATGCCCGCCGATGAGTGCACCCGCCTCGCCCCGCCGCGTCCTGTTCGCCAGCCTGGTCGGAACCACCATCGAGTTCTTCGATTTCTACATCTATGCCACCGCGGCGGTGCTGGTATTCCCGGCGCTGTTCTTCCCGGCATCCGAACCCACCGCGGCCACCCTGCAGTCGCTGGCCACCTTCGCCCTGGCGTTCTTCGCCCGGCCGCTGGGCTCGGCGGTGTTCGGCCACTACGGCGACCGCATCGGGCGCAAGGCCACGCTGGTGGCGGCGCTGCTGACCATGGGCATCTCCACGGTGCTGATCGGGCTGCTGCCGACCTATGCGCAGATCGGGGTGCTGGCCCCGGCGCTGCTGGCGTTGTGCCGGTTCGGCCAGGGCCTGGGCCTGGGCGGGGAGTGGGGCGGGGCGGTGCTGCTGGCCACCGAGAACGCGCCGCCGGGCAAGCGCGCCTGGTACGGCATGTTCCCGCAGCTGGGCGCGCCGCTGGGCTTCCTGCTGTCCACCGGCGTGTTCCTGCTGCTGACCCACTTCCTGGACGAGAGCCAGTTCCTGTCCTGGGGCTGGCGCGTGCCGTTCCTGGCCAGCGCGGCGCTGGTGCTGGTCGGGCTGTGGGTGCGCCTGCGCATCACCGAGACCCCCGCCTTCCAGAAGACCCTGGAGCGCGAGGAGCGCGAGCGCCTGCCGATGGCCACCGTGCTGCTGCGCCATCCCGGCACCCTGCTGGTGGGCACCCTGTCGTTGATGGCGACCTTCGTCCTGTTCTACCTGATGACGGTGTTCGCCCTGAGCTGGGGCACGGCCGGGCTGGGCTACGGGCGCGAGCAGTTCCTGCTGCTGCAGATGCTGGGCGTGCTGTGCTTTGCCGCCACCATCCCGCTGTCGGCGCTGTACGCGGACCGCTTCGGGCGGCGCCGGGCGATGATCCTGGCCACGGTCGGCATCATCCTGTTCGGCCTGCTGTTCAAGCCGTTGTTCGAGGCCGGCAGCGCCTGGCAGGTGCTGCTGTTCCTGTGCGTGGGGCTGGGCCTGATGGGCCTGACCTACGGGCCCTGCGGCACCATCCTGGCGGAGATGTTTCCCACGCCGGTGCGGTATACCGGCGCCTCGCTGGCCTTCAACCTGGCCGGCATCCTCGGCGCCTCGCCGGCGCCGTACATCGCCACCCGCCTCGCGGGCAGCCATGGCATCGGTGCGGTTGGCGGCTACCTGGCGGTGATGGCGGTGCTCACCCTGCTGGCGCTGCTGGCCGTGCGGCGCGACCCTGTGGACTGAGCCAGGCGCGCAGGCTCAGCGGAACAGGCGCTGGACGGTGCGGGCCAGCCATCCGCCCTGCTGGTGTTCGCGGGCGAACCGGTCCAGGTGGCGGCGCACCTGTTCCGAATAGGCCTTGTCGTCGTTGCGGATGTGGTTGAACAGCCAGCGCGAGAGCATGCTCTTGAGCTCGTCGACCACGTCTTCGCCGGCCTGGAAACGCATCCGGTACTCGCTGACGCGCTTGGTGAACACTTCGTGCACCCGCCGGTGCGCCGCGCTGAACGGGTAGCCCGCCTCCTCCATCAGTTCCTCCTCGAAGGCGAAGTGGGAGAGGGTGTAGTCCACCAGTTCGTCCAGCACCTCGCCCACGCCCAGCGCCGAGGCGCCGGTCTGGGCCTGGTGCAGCTGGTTGATCATCGCCACGATGCGGCGGTGCTGGTCGTCGATCACCTCGATGCCGGTATCGAGGCTGTCCTGCCAGATCATCAGGGCCATGTGTCACGCACGTCCGGTTGGGTTGCGCGCAGGCTAGGGGCCGCGCGCCACCCCGGCCTTGATCCGGATCAACCTGTGCGTGCCGCCGTGGTCAGGCTGCGTCGACCACCTGGTTGCGGCCGCCGGCCTTGGCCAGGTAGAGGCGCCGGTCGGCCTCGGCCAGGAGGCTGTGCAGGGTGTCCTCCGGCTGGGCCAGGCAGGCGCCGATGCTCACCGTCAGCCGCAACTCGCCCTGCTCCACCGGTACCCGCAGCCGTTCCACCCGCTCGCGCAGGCGTTCCAGGTATGCGGTGAGGGCCGCGCATTGCAGGCCGGGCACGAGCAGGCAGAACTCCTCGCCGCCGAAGCGCGCCACATGGTCCTGCGGCCGGGCATGCGCCGACAGCGCCGAGGCCACGGCGCGCAGGGCGCGGTCGCCGGTCTCGTGGCCCCAGGTGTCGTTGACGTGCTTGAAGTGGTCCAGGTCCAGCATGACCATCGCCAGCGGCTGGCGCACGTCGCGCAGGCGCGGCACCAGGCGCTCAGCCTGGTCCAGGAAGTGGCGGCGGTTGGGCAGGCCGGTGAGGAAGTCGCGGGTGGCGAGGTCCTGCAGGCTGCCGATCAGCTCCAGCTGGTCGACGTTCTGCGAGACCCGGCAGAAGAACTCCTCGCGCGAGTACGGCTTGCGCAGGAAGTCGTTGGCGCCGTTCTTGAGGAAGCGCGCCACCAGGCCGGGGTCGTCGCGCCCGGACACGCCGATCACCGCCATGCGGTCGCGCGCGCGCAGGGAGCGCAGGCGCCGGGTCAGCTCGATGCCCTGCATGCCCGGCATCTCCTGGTCGACGATGGCCAGGCGGATGGTCGGGTCGGCCTCTACCGCGGCCAGGGCGCGGTCGCCATCGGGCGCCTGCACCACGCGGTAGCCGAACATCTCCAGCAGCAGGCCGGCATGCGCGCGGGCCGAGGGCGAGTCGTCCACCACCAGCGCCGAGATGCGTCGGTTGCGCTCCAGGCGCTGCACCAGCCAGACGATGTAGTCCAGGCTGCCGGGCGTGTTCTTCAGTACGAAGTCGATGATCTGCCGGCGCAGCAGGCGCTCGCGCAGTTCCTCGTCATATACGCCACTGACCACCACCGTTGGCAGCTCGCGGCCGAGGAAGCAGTCCACCACCGCCTCGTGGTCGCCGTCGGCCAGCACCAGTCCGGTCAGGACCAGGAACCAGTCGTCATGGGCGGCCAGGGCCGCGCGCGCCTCGGCCAAGCTGGAGGCCACGGTGACTGGCAGTTCCAGCTGCTGCTCGATGGCCTGGGCCACGGCCTGCACGAAGGCACGCGAGTTCTCCACCAGCAGCACGCGCTGCGGCAGGGAATGCGACGACGACAGGTTTGGCAGTGGTGCGGGCATGCCCCGGACGCTTTGGAGGGGTATCAGCCTGCTTAACGGCGGCGATCGCGCCGACTTTAGAGCTCAGTCACATTTTTTTGCGCACTGCGTCACCACAGGGCGTCGCGCAGCCGGTACCAGGCCATGGCCGCCACCAGCAGCGGCATGCGCAGGGCGCGGCCGCCGGGGAAGGGCGCATGCGGGATGCGGGCGAAGGCGTCCAGACGCCCGGACTGCCCGCCGATCGCCTCGGCGATCAGGCGCCCGGCCAGGCCGGTCGTGGCCACGCCGTGGCCGGAGAAGCCCTGGGCGAAGTACACGTTGCTGCCCAGCCGGCCCCAGTGCGGGGCGCGGTTGAGGGAGATGTCGACGTAGCCGCCCCACAGGTAGTCGACCGGGACGTCGGCCAGCTGCGGGAATACCGCACGGATGCGCCGGCGCATCACCGCGCGCAGGTTGGGCGGCGGCCAGCTCGAGTAGCTGGCGCGGCCGCCGAACAGCAGGCGGTGGTCGCGGCTGAGGCGGAAGTAGTCCAGCGCCCAGTTCACGTCGGCCACGGCCATGTCGTTGCGGATCAGGGCGCGGGCCCCGGCCTCGCCCAGCGGCGCGGTGGCGGCGATGTAGGTGCCGACCGGCATCACCCGCGCCTCCAGCTCCGGGGCCACCCCGCGCATCCATGCATTGCCGCAGAGCACGGCGAACTGGCCGGTGGCACGGCCATGCGCGGTGCGCAGCACCGGCCGGCTGCCGCGCACCAGTTCCACGACCGGCGAGTGCTCGTAGATGCGCACGCCTGCCGCCAGCGCCGCGCGGGCCAGGCCCAGGCAGTACTCCAGCGGGTGCAGGTGGCCGGAGGCCGGGTCGTACATCGCGCCCAGGTAGCGGTCGCTGGCCAGCTCCTGGCGCAGGCGCTGGCGGTCCCACCATTCCAGCGGATAGTCGTAGCGCTGCGCCATCTCCACGATGCCGGCACGCAGGGCGCGTTCCTGGCGGGGCTTGATCGGCACGTGGGCGTGGCCGTCGCGCCAGTCGCAGGCGATGCCGTGGCGGGCGATGCGGGTGCGCAGCCGGTGCATGGCCTCGCGTGAGAGGTCGAACAGCAGGCGCGCCTGTTCCGGGCCCTGCAGCTGCTCCAGGGTGGACTGCTCGCAGCCGTAGCCGACGATGGCCTGGCCACCGTTGCGGCCGGAGGCGCCCCAGCCCACGCGCCGGGCCTCCAGCACCACCACCCGATGGCCCGCCTCGGCCAGTTCCAGGGCCGCGGTCAGGCCTGCATAGCCGGCGCCGAGGATGCAGACATCCGCCTCCACGTTCCCTTCCAGCGCCGGCAGCGGTGCCAGATGGGTGGCAGTGTCGGCGTACCAGCTGGGCGGGTAGGGCGTGTCGCTCAACGTGCGCTCCTCCGGGGGGCGGGCAGGTCAGACGGTGTGCAGGTACCAGGCGTAGTCCACGTCGGGCACCAGGGTGTTGAAGTCCAGCATCTCGCGCCGCTTCTGCTGCCCGTACACATGGCGGAACTGCGCGCCGTACCAGCGTGCGGCGAAATCGCTGGCGAGGAAGTCGTCGATCGCCTGGCGCCAGTGCGGCTGCTGCACCTCGAACTGCCCGTAGGCGTTGCCGCTGACCGGCGGCCCGGGGTCCGGGCGCTGTTCCAGCCCGCGCAGGATGCCGGCCAGCACCGCCGCGGCGGCCAGGTAGGGATTGGCGTCGGCCCCGGCGATGCGGTGCTCGATGCGGGTGTTGGCCGGGTCGCTGTGCGGAATGCGCAGGGCCACGGTGCGGTTGTTGAAGCCCCAGCTGTCGTTGAGCGGGACGAAGGCGTTGGCCACGAAGCGGCGGTAGCTGTTGGCGTGCGGCGCGAACAGCAGCAGGTTGTCGCGCGCGCTGGCCTGCAGCCCGCCGACCGCGTGGCGCAGCGTGTCGGCCGGCGCGTCGGGCGTGCAGGCGAAAACGTTGCGCCCGTCGCGGTCCAGCAGGCTCACGTGCAGGTGCATGCCGCTGCCTGCCTGGCCGGCCAGCGGCTTGGCCATGAAGCTGGCCAGCGCGCCGTGCTGGCGGGCAACGGACTTGATCACCCGCTTGAGCAGCACCGCGTCGTCGCAGGCGGCCAGCGCGTCGGCGCGGTGGCCCAGGTTGATCTCGCACTGCCCGGGGGCGTACTCGGCCACCGCGGTGTCGGCCGGGATGCGCTGCGCCCTGCAGGCACGGGCGACCGCCTCGATGAACTCCGCGTTCTGGTCCAGGTCGTCGATCGAATAGACCTGGGTACTGTCGTTGCGCCGGCCGGTGGCCGCGTCCAGTGTGGTCTGCGGGCGGCCGTCGGCATCGGCCAGCCGGTCGAACAGATAGAACTCCAGCTCCACCGCCAGCACGGGGGTCAGGCCCAGCGGCGCAAAGCGCTCCAGTACCCGCTGCAGCACCCGGCGCGGATGCGCCTCGAACCAGCCGCCCTGGCCGTCCTCCATCTCCAGCATCAGCTGCAGGGCCGGGCGCGGCGACCACGGCACCGGGCGCAGGCTGCCGGGCACCGGGCGGCAGATCCGGTCCTCGTCGCCGATGTCATAGCCCAGCCCGGTTTCCTCGACGGTGTTGCCCAGGATGTCGGCGGCCACCAGCGACATCGGCAGGCACACGCCATTGGCATAAACCTTCTCCAGCGCCGAGGCCGGGATCCGCTTGCCGCGCAGCACGCCGTTGGCGTCCGGCAGCAGCAGGTCGACCTGGGCATCGGCGGCGCCCTCCAGGGCCTGCAGCGTGGCCAGGTCGCCGGGGGGCAGGGCGGAGGGAGCGGGCGGACGGTTCATGGGGTGGCCTCGGCGGGACAGGGGCGAGGGTAGCAGTGGTCCGGTCGTCAAGAATACTCAACGCCCGTGGCCGCGCGCGCTGCCACGCCGGGGTTGGCGCCGAGGTCGTGTTGTAAAAATAAAACGGCCACGGTAAGTTGCCATGACGCCATCGGACACTGCTCGCATGGCCCTGCCGCCGCTGGTCGGACTGCCGACCGACCGCAAGTTCATCGGACCGCACCCGTTCCTCGCCACCGGCGAGAAGTACGTGCGCGCGGTGGTCGAAGGTGCCGGCGCCACCCCCATGCTGCTGCCCTCGCTGCACGGACTGGACCCGGACCCGTGGCTGGCCCGCCTGGACGGGCTGCTGCTGACCGGCTCGCCCAGCAACATCGAGCCGCACCATTACGACGGCGGTCCCAGCTGGGAAGGCAACCTGCATGACCCGGCCCGCGACGCCACCACCCTGGCCCTGGCACCGCGCGCAATCGCCATGGGGCTGCCGGTGCTGGCCATCTGCCGCGGCCTGCAGGAAGTGAACGTCGCCCTCGGCGGAAGCCTGCACCAGAAGGTGCACGAGGTACCCGGCATGCAGGACCATCGCGAGGACACGCAGGCGCCGCTGGAGCTGCAGTACGGCCCGGCCCACGAGGTGGTGCTGGCGCCCGGCGGCCTGCTGGCGGCCGCGGCCGGCGCCGGTCGCGCTACCGTCAACTCGCTGCATGGCCAGGGCATCGCTCGCCTAGCCGAGGGCCTGGTGGTGGAAGCCACCGCTCCCGACGGCCTGGTCGAGGCCTATCGCGGCACCGGCCCCGGCTTCCTGCTGGCGGTGCAGTGGCATCCCGAGTGGCAGGTGGCCTCCAACCCCTTCTACCTGGCGATCTTCCGTGCCTTCGGCGAGGCCTGCCGGGCCTGGGCCGCGCGCCGTGCCACCCCGTTCGCCCACGACAGCATCCGGACAACCGCATGAGTACCCGCAAACGCACGCGCGCCGCATCCAGTGCCGAGCAGCAGGAGAGCACGCTGCGGCGCTGGCTCAAGGACCGGCGGATCACCGAGGTCGAGTGCCTGGTGCCGGACATCACCGGCAACGCGCGCGGCAAGATCATCCCGGCCGACAAGTTCAGCCACGACTACGGCACCCGGCTGCCGGAAGGCATCTTCGCCACCACCGTCACCGGCGACTACCCGGACGACTACTACGAACTGACCTCGCCTTCGGACTCGGACATGATGCTGCGTCCGGACCCGGACACCGTGCGCATGGTGCCTTGGGCCACCGACCCGACCGCCCAGGTCATCCACGACTGCTACACCAAGGACGGCCACCCGCACGAACTGGCGCCGCGCAACGTGCTGCGCAAGGTGCTGGCCGAGTACGAGAAGGAAGGCCTGCAGCCGGTGGTCGCGCCGGAGCTGGAGTTCTTCCTGGTGCAGAAGAACACCGACCCGGACTTCCCGCTGCTGCCGCCGGCCGGGCGCTCGGGCCGGCCGGAGACGGCGCGGCAGTCGTACTCGATCGACGCGGTCAACGAGTTCGACCCGATCCTGGACCTGATGTACGACTACTGCGACGCGATGAAGCTGGACGTGGACACCCTGATCCACGAGTCCGGCGCCGCGCAGCTGGAGGTCAATTTCACCCACTCGGACGCGCTGTCGCTGGCCGACCAGGTGTTCCTGTTCAAGCGCACGATGCGCGAGGCGGCGATGCGCCACGGCGTGTACGCCACCTTCCTGGCCAAGCCGATGGAGACCGAGCCCGGCAGTGCCATGCACATCCACCAGAGCCTGGTGGACCGCAGGGGGCGCAACGTGTTCACCGGCAAGCGCCCGGGCGAGTTCAGCCCGGTGTTCGGCCACTACCTGGCCGGGCTGCAGAAGTACGTGCCGATGGCGATGGCGTTCTTCGCGCCCAACGTGAACTCCTACCGTCGGCTGATGTTCGGCGAAGTCTCGCCCAGCAACGTGCGTTGGGGCTTCGACAACCGCACCTGCGGCCTGCGCGTGCCGATGGACACCCCGGAGAACCAGCGCGTGGAAAGCCGCTTCGCCGGCTCCGACGCCAATCCGTACCTGGCCATGGCCGCGACCCTGGCCTGCGGCCTGCTGGGCATCCGCGAGAAGCTCACCCCGACCGCACCGACCGAGGTCAGCGCCAAGGAGCTGGGCTATGACCTGCCGCGTTCGCTGGGCGAGGCGCTGGACGAACTGGAGACCTGCACCCCGCTGGCCACCCTGCTCGGGCCGCGCTTCGTGCGCGCCTACGTGTCGGTCAAGCGCAAGGAGTACGAGACCTTCTTCCGCGTGATCAGCTCCTGGGAGCGCGAGTTCCTGCTGCTCAACGTCTGATCCCACCCGCGCGCACCACCGCGCGCGGACCGCAACCGAGGATGCCCGCCGCATGGCCCCGATCGACCTGCCCGAACTGCAGCGCCTGGACGCCGCCCACCACCTGCACCCGTTCAACGACAACGCCGCGCTGGCGAAGAAGGGCACCCGGGTGCTGGTGCGCGGCGAGGGCTGCTACGTATGGGACGCGGAGGGCAACCGGCTGCTGGATGCCTTCGCCGGCCTGTGGTGCGTGAACATCGGCTACGGCCGCCCAGAGCTGGGCGAGGCCGCGGCGCGGCAGATGACCGAGCTGGCCTACTACAACAGCTTCTTCCAGTGCACCACCGAGCCGACCATCCGCCTGGCCGCGGAGCTGGCCGAACTGGCGCCCGGCGACATCAACCACGCCTTCTTCGTCAACTCCGGCTCGGAGGCCAACGACACCATCCTGCGCCTGGTGCGCCATTTCTGGGCGGTGCAGGACCAGCCGGGCAAGAACATCTTCATCGGCCGCCACAACGGCTACCACGGCACCACCGTGGCCGGCGCCAGCCTGGGCGGCATGGCCGCCATGCACGGGCAGGGCGGGCTGCCGATCCCGGACATCCACCACATCGAGCCGCCGTTCTGGTTCGCCGACGGCGGCGACCTGTCCGAGGAGGAGTACGGCATCGTCGCCGCGCGCCGCCTGGAGCAGAAGATCCTGGAACTGGGTCCGGAGCGGGTCGCGGCCTTCATCGGCGAGCCGGTCATGGGCGCCATCGGCGTGTACATCCCGCCGATGAGCTACTGGAAGGAGATCGAGCGCATCTGCCGCCAGTACGACGTGCTGCTGGTGGCCGACGAGGTGATCTGCGGCTTCGGCCGCACCGGGCATTGGTTCGGCAGCCAGCATTTCGGCTTTCAGCCGGACGTGATGACCATCGCCAAGGGCATCACCTCCGGCTACATCCCCCTGGGCGCGGCCATGTTCAACGACCGCGTGGCCGGCGTGCTCAAGGACGCCGGCGGCGAGCTTGCGCACGGAGCCACCTATTCCGGGCACCCGGTGTGCGCGGCGGTGGCGCTGGAGAACCTGCGGATCCTGCGCGAGGAGCGGATCGTGGAGACCGCCCGCGACGAGGTCGCCCCGTACCTGGCCCAGCGCTGGGCCGAGCTGGGCGAGCACCGCCTGGTCGGCCAGGCTCGCATCGTCGGCATGATGGGCGCGCTGGAGCTGGTGCCGGACAAGCAGCGCCGCGCCTTCTTCCCGGACCGCGGCACGGTGGGGGCCATGTGCCGCGATTTCGCCCTGCGCAACGGCCTGATCCTGCGCGCGACCTGGGATTCGATGCTGCTGTCGCCGCCGCTGGTGCTCACCCGCGGGCAGGTCGACGAACTGTTCGACAAGACCTGGCAGGCGCTGGACCAGACCGCGGCGGCGATCGGGCGCTGAAACAGTGGGCAAACACCCGCCGCGGCGCTAACCTGAACCGCCATTTTCGATCCGAGGACCCCGTCATGAAGTTCCGCCTGCTCACCCTGGGCATTGCCGCCACCCTCCTCACCGCCTGCGGTGGCAAGGACGACGCCGAGCAGGGGCCGGGCGGGGCCGCGGTGGTCAACGTCTACAACTACTCGGACTACATCGCCGAGGAGACCATCCCGCAGTTCCAGGAACAGACCGGCATCCGCGTCACCTACGACGTGTATGACAGCGACGAGGTCCTGGAGACCAAGCTGCTGGCCGGCTCCAGCGGCTACGACGTGGTCGTGCCGACCCTGAACTTCTTCGGCCGCCAGATCCAGGCCGGCGTGTTCATGCCGCTGGACAAGTCCAAGATCCCGAACCTGGCCAACCTGGACCCGAAGGTGATGGAGCGCATCGCCGCCCAGGACCCGGACAACACCTACGGCGTGCCGTACATGACCGGCACCACCGGCATCGGCTACAACGTCGGGAAGATCACCGAGATCTTCGGTGGCACCGAGGTGGCCGACAGCTGGGACCTGGTGTTCAAGCCGGAGAACATCAGCAGGCTCAAGGACTGCGGCGTGACCCTGCTGGACACCCCTGCGGACATGCTGCCGATCGCCCTGCACTACCTGGGCGAGGATCCGCACAGCGGCGACCCGGCCGTGCTGCAGAAGGCCGCCGAGCTGCTGAAGTCGATCCGCCCGTACGTGCAGAACTTCCACTCCAGCCAGTACGTCAGCTCGCTGGCCAATGGCAGCACCTGCCTGGCGGTGGGCTGGTCCGGCGACATCATCCAGGCCCGCGACCGCGCCGAGGAGGCCGACAACGGCGTGACCGTGGCCTATTCGATCCCGAAGGAAGGCGCCCCGCAGTGGTTCGACATGCTCGCCATCCCCGCCGATGCCAAGCACGCCGACAATGCCCACGCCTTCATCAACTACCTGCTTGAGCCGCAGGTGGCGGCCAACAACACCAACTACATCCATTACGCCAATCCGGTGAGCGCGGCCACCGAGCTGGTGGACGAGGCGATCCGCACCGATCCGACGATCTACCCGCCGGAAGACGTGGCCGAGCGCATGTTCACCTACGCGGTCAACACCCCGGAGACGGACAAGCTGTACACGCGCCTGTGGACGGAGATCAAGACCGGCCGTTGAGCCGGTAGCGGGGGCCCCCG
>JAEWAG010000266.1 GCA_023391775.1 Pseudomonadota bacterium
CCTCGCCGTAGTGGGCGTGGTCGCCGGGCAGCAGCACGAGGTCGGGGCACAGCCGGCGGGCCCGCACCGACGGCATCGCGGACCGCACGCCGAACCCCCGGGCCTCGTACGACGCGGCGGCGATCACGCCGCGGTCGCCGGTCCCCCCGACGGCGACCGGCAGGCCGCGCAGCTCCGGCCGTCGCAGCAGCTCGACGGACGCGAAGAAGGCGTCCATGTCGATGTGGAGGATCGCCCGCGGCGCATCCGGTCCGGACACCGCGGCAGTCTCCCACCGCACCGGCGGGCCGCCCCCGGCGCTACCCGACGGACGTCGTCGTTCGCGCCCGCTCCCGCTACCGTCACCCGGACATGTCCGACCTCCGGGCCGACCTGGCCGCCAACCGTGAGAGCAGCAAGGGCCGCGTGGTGATGTCCGCGTTCCGCGCCACCCGGGCGGCCCGCGCCGCCGGCCGTCCGCCGCTGCTCGGCAAGGTGGCCACGGCTGCGTACCGGCTCGCGATCGACTGGGTGCTCGGCATCGACCTGCCGCCCGAGGTCGAGGTCGGGCCGGGGCTCGCGATCTTCCACGGCACCGGCCTGGTCGTGCACCCGAGCACGGTCATCGGCGCCGGCGTGCTCCTGCGCCACGGCGTCACCCTCGGCGCGCTCGGCGACGACGAGGAGTCGGTCGGACCGCGGCTCGGCGCCCGGGGGAGCGTGGGTGCCGGGGCGATCGTGCTGGGCCCGATCACGATCGGCGACGACGCGGTCATCGGCGCCGGTAGTACTCAGACCTCGTAGGCGCGTTCGCCGTGCGAGCTGATGTCCAGGCCCTCGCGCTCGGCTTCCTCGCTGACGCGCAGGCCGACCACGACGCGGGTGACCAGGATCGCGGCCGCGGTGACCACGGCACACCAGGCGATGGTGAACAGCACGCTGAAGGTCTGCGCCCACACCTGCGCACCGATGGAACCATCGATGCCGGTGCCGCCGAGCGAGGCGTCGCTGAACACGCCGGTGAGGATGGCGCCGACGATGCCGCCGATGCCGTGCACGCCGAACACGTCCAGGCTGTCGTCGGCGCGCAGCAGGCGCTTGAGGCCATTGACCCCCCACACGCAGATCGCACCGGCGGCAAGGCCGATCACGATCGCGCCCATCGGCCCGACGCTGCCGGCGGCCGGGGTGACGCCGACCAGGCCGGCGATCGCACCGGAGGCGCCACCGAGTGCCGAGGGCTTGCCCTTGGCCAGGGCTTCGACGCAGATCCAGCCGAGCACGCCGGCGGCGGTGGCGACCATGGTGTTGATCATGGCCAGCGAGGCGGCGGCGTCGGCGGCCAGGGCCGAACCGGCGTTGAAGCCGAACCAGCCCACCCACAGCAGGCAGGCGCCGATGAAGGTGAACGGCACGCTGTGCGGCTTGATCGCCTCACGGCCGTAGCCCACGCGCTTGCCCAGGAACCAGGCGCCGACCAGGCCGGCCACGCCGGCGTTGATGTGCACCACGGTGCCGCCGGCGAAATCGATCACGCCCTTGTGCGCCAGGAAGCCGGCTTCGCCGCTCCACACCATGTGCACCATCGGCAGGTAGCCGAAGGTCAGCCACAGCACCGAGAACAGCAGCACCGCGCGGAAGCGGACGCGCTCGGCGAAGGAGCCGACGATCAGCGCGGTGGTGATGCCGGCGAAGGTGGACTGGAACACCACGAACAGGAACTCCGGCAGGCCACCGGCGTCGGTATCGGGGGCGATGCCCCTGAGGAAGGCCTTCTCGGTGAACGAGCCGAAGAACGCGTTGCCCTCGGTGAATGCGGCGCTGTAGCCGTAGGCGACCCACAGCAGCACCACCACCGAGTACACCACCAGCACCTGCATCAGCACCGACAGCACGTTCTTGGAGCGGACCATGCCGCCGTAGAACAGCGCCAGGCCGGGCACTACCATCAGCAGGACCAGCAGGGTCGAGGTCAGCATCCAGGCGACGTTGCCGCTGTCGAAGGACACTGCTTCGGCCTCGCCTTCGGCGGCAGCCTCGGCGGTATCGGCCACCGGGGACGGCGCCTCGGCGGCGGTATCGGCCGGCGCCGGATCAAACACGGCCGCGGTTTCAGCGGCAGCGTCGTCGATCGCTTCGGCCACCGGTTCGGTGGTCGCGGCCGGCGGCGGCGCCGTTTCCTGGGCGCTGGCGGTGCCGGCAAAGGCAAGAGTTGCCATGGCGCTGAACAGCATCAGCAGGCACACGGAATAGAACCGGGCTTTCCACCCGGCAAAAAGTCGCGTCTTCATGGGTCTCTCCGGATGGGTGTCAGAGCGCGTCAGCGCCGATTTCGCCAGTGCGGATGCGGATAACCTGCTCGACGGCGGTCACGAAGATCTTGCCGTCGCCGATCTTGGCGGTGCCCGCCGAGTTCTGGATCGCTTCCAGCACCGCGTCCAGGCGCTCGTCGGTCACGACCGTCTCGATCTTGATCTTGGGCAGGAAATCCACGACATACTCGGCGCCCCGATACAACTCGGTATGACCCTTCTGCCGGCCGAAGCCCTTGACTTCGGTCACGGTGATTCCGGACACGCCCGCCTGGGCGAGGGCTTCGCGCACCTCGTCAAGCTTGAACGGCCGGATGATTGCGGTGATCAGTTTCATGTTCGCATCCCGATGGTGGAGGATCCGGCCATTGCGGCCGGCGTTCGGAACTGGGGAAGCGGCCGGGCCTCGCGGGCCCGGCGTTTTCCGTTTCGACATGGCCGCTCCATGACGGCGGCGGCACACCGATTCGCAGGCTGCACCCGACTCTCTTGGGGGAGGTCATGCAGGCCCTTGAATCCCCTTGCTTGCTTGGCTTCTCTCTCCTGTCCGCGACCGCCCGGCCCCCTGCCGGTCGGCGATATGGCGCCGGATGCGGAAGCGGCGCGGGGTTTCCCCCGCGCCGCCATCGATCAGTTGCCGTAGTACAGCTGGTATTCCAGCGGGTGCGTGGCCGCCCGGAACTTGGTGACCTCCTGCATCTTCAGCGCGATGTAGCCGTCGATGAAGTCGTCGGTCATGAC
>JAEWAG010000295.1 GCA_023391775.1 Pseudomonadota bacterium
CGGCCCGCAGACCGCAGCGGAGCTGGCGCAGCTGCTGGCGCTGGAGGGCGAGGAGCGGTTCGACGCGCTGGGCAAGCGCCTGGGCGCGATGGTCCGGGACGGCCAGCTGGTGCAGAACCGCCGCGGCGGCTTCGCCCCGGTCGAACACACCAACCTGATCCCGGGCGTGGTCATCGCCAACCCCGAGGGCTTCGGCTTCCTGCGCCCGGATGCCGGCGGCGGTGACGACCTGTTCCTGCCGCCCTACGAGATGCGCAAGGTCATGCATGGCGACCGCGCACTGGCCAACGTCACCGGCATCGACCGCCGTGGTCGCCGCGAAGGCAGCATCGCCCGCGTACTCGAGCGTGGCGTGCAGCGCCTGATCGGCCGCTTCGGCACCGAGGCCGGCATCAGCTTCGTCGTGCCCGACGACCGCCGCATGCAGCGCAACCTGCAGATTCCGCCCGATGCCACCGCCGGCGCCCGCGAGGGCCAGCTGGTGGTATGCGAGCTGGTGCAGCCGCCGGATACCCGGCGTCCGCCGATCGGCAAGGTGGTGGCGGTGCTGGGCGACAGCCTGACCCCTTCGCTGGTGGTGGAGACCGCCATCCACGGCCACAACCTGCCGCACGAGTTCCCGCCGGAGGTGCTCGACGAGGCCACCGCCATCCCGCTGCAGGTCGAGGAGTCGATGGTCGGCGACCGCGTGGACCTGCGCGCGCTGCCGCTGGTGACCATCGACGGCGAGGATGCCAAGGACTTCGACGACGCGGTCTATTGCGAACCCAACCGCCAGGGCTTCCGCCTGGTGGTGGCCATCGCCGACGTCTCCCATTACGTGCGTCCCGGCCAGCCGCTGGACGAGGAGGCGCAGAAGCGCGCGACCTCGGTCTACTTCCCCGGCTTCGTGGTGCCGATGCTGCCGGAGACCCTGTCCAACGGGATCTGCTCGCTGAACCCGAAGGTCGACCGCATGTGCTTCGTGTGCGACATGCAGGTCGACCACGATGGCGAGGTGACCGGCTCGAGGTTCTACGAGGCGGTAATGAATTCGCACGCGCGCCTGACCTACACCCAGGTGTGGAAGGCGGTCGGCGAGGACGATGCCGAGGCGCAGGGCCAGATCGGCGCGCTGCTGCCGCAGGTGCGCCAGCTGCACCAGCTCTACCACGTGCTGGCCGCGGCCCGTGCCCGGCGCGGTGCGATCGAGTTCGAGAGCAGCGAGGTCCGCTTCGTGCTCGACAACCGCGGCGAGGTCACCCAGGCCGGCATGATCCTGCGCAACGACGCGCACAAGCTGATCGAGGAATGCATGATCGCGGCCAATGTGGAGGCCGCGCGCTACCTGCTCAGGACCCGGGTGCCGGCGCCGTTCCGCATCCACGAGAAGCCGCCGGAATCCAAGTACGCCGACCTGCTGGAGTTCCTCAAGGAGTTCAAGCTCAACCTGCCGGCGTGGAGCAAGGTGGTGCCGGGCGACTTCACCCGCCTGCTGAAGAAGGTGCGCGACCGCCCCGACGCCACCCTGCTGGAATCGGTGCTGCTGCGCAGCCAGAGCCTGGCGGTGTATTCGCCGGACAACGCCGGCCATTTCGGCCTGGCGCTGGAGGCGTATGCGCACTTCACCTCGCCGATCCGGCGCTACCCGGACTTGCTGGTGCACCGTGCGATCAAGCATGCGCTGGTGAAGGGCAAGCCGGAGAGCTACCGCTACTCGGCGCGCGACATGGCCAGCCTGGCCCTGCAGTGCTCCGAGCGCGAGCGCCGCGCCGACGAGGCCGAGCGCGAGGTCGACGAGCGTTACCGCGCGGCGTGGATGGAGAAGCACGTCGGCGGCCAGTTCGACGGCGTCATCAGTGGCGTGACCAGCTTCGGCCTGTTCGTGGAGCTGGACCAGTCCAAGGTCAACGGCCTGGTCCACGTGACCCAGCTTCCGCACGACTATTACCAGTTCGACCCGATGCGCAAGACCCTGTCCGGCGAGCGCCGCGGCATGGAGTTCCGCCTCGGCGACCGGGTGCGGATCGTGGTGCTGAAAGCCAGCATGGAGGACCGCAAGATCGACTTCCGGCTGGTGCCCGACGGCGAGGCCGATGCCGGGCTGCCGCCGCTGCCGCCGCGCGGCCAGCCGGCCCGCAAGCCGAAACGCAAGTACTGAGGGCAGCCGGTGGAAGCGGACGTGCAGGGCCGCCGGTACAGCGGCGGCTGCCAGTGCGGCGCGGTGCGCTTCCACCTGGCCGGCACGCCGGGCCAGGCTTCGATCTGCCACTGCCGCATGTGCCAGAAGGCGTTTGGCGGCTAATTCGCGCTGCTGGTCGAGGTCGGCGGGGCGCGGCTGGAATGGACCCGTCGCGCGCCACCCCGCTTCCAGTCGTCGAACGTGGTGCGGCGCGGTTTCTGCGCCGCCTGTGGCACGCCGCTCACCTGTGCATGGCCGGAGGGCCTGGCCCACGGCGCCTTCGATGATCCGGCTGCCCTGCCGCCCTCGATTCAGTACGGGAGCGAGGGGCAACTGCCGTTCGCCGACCAGCTCGGCGCGCTGCCGGCGAGCCCCGGCGGGCAGGAGCCGGGCTGGTACCTGGCGCGGGTGGTCTCGCGCCAGGACCCGGGCCACGACACCGCCGGGTGGCCGCCACGGGCGTGAGCCCGGACGCCGTGGGTCCCGGCAGGATGCGATAATGCCGGCCTTCCTTTCGTGGCCGCGCCGCAGATGAGCAAGCAGAACCAGTGGGTGGTGGGCGTCAACGCCGTGGCCTCCGCTATCGAGAACGATGCCGAACACGTGCGCGAGGTCCTGGTCGATTCCGGTGCGCGCAACCCGCGCCTGGTGGAGATCGAGGAGCAGGCCCGCCGCTACGGCATCGAGGTGCGCAAGGTCGCCACCCAGGCCCTGGACGGCATCGGCGGCAGCGTCCGCCACCAGGGTGTGGCCGCGCGCTACGCCGCGGCGAAGACCTGGGACGAGGGCGAGCTGGCCGGCCTGGTCGAGGCGGCCGACGGCAAGGCCCTGCTGCTGGTGCTCGACGGCGTGCAGGATCCGCACAACCTCGGCGCCTGCCTGCGCAGCGCGCTGGCCGCCGGCGCCACCGCGGTGGTCATCCCCAAGGACAAGTCCGCCCCGGTCAACGCCACCGTGCGCAAGACCTCGGCCGGCGCCGCCGATCGCCTGCCGGTGGTGTCGGTGACGAACCTCTCGCGCACCCTGCGCGAGCTGCAGAAGCAGGGCGTGTGGATCTACGGCCTGGCCGGCGAGGCGGACGGCACCCTGTACGGCCTGGACCTCAAGGGCAATGTCGCCCTGGTCCTCGGCGGCGAGGCCGACGGCCTGCGCCGGCTGACCCGGGAGACCTGCGATGGCCTGGTGCGCATCCCCATGCCGGGCGACGTGGAAAGCCTGAACGTCTCCGTCGCCGCAGGCGTCTGCCTGTTCGAAGCGGTCCGGCAGCGCGGTTGAGGACAGCGGACCGGTAGCCCACCCACCATGCTGCCCATCTCCCCCAGGCGGACCGCGTTCCGCGCGCGCCGGGCCTGGACGGGATGGATCGCGGCACTGTGCCTGCTGCTGGCCACGCAACTGGCGCTGGCCGGCCCCGCCCCCGCGCCGGGGCCGCCACCACTGCGCGACTACGCCATCGATGCCTGGAGCACGCGCAACGGCCTGCCGCACAACTCGGTGCGCGACATCGCCCAGACCGCCGAGGGCTACCTGTGGTTCGCCACCTGGGAAGGCGTGGTCCGCTACAACGGGCTGGAGTTCACCGCCTTCGACCGCGGCACCACGCCCGGCCTGCGCGACAACGGCGTCGGCGCGCTCTACCTGGATCCGCGCAGCCGGCTGTGGCTGAGTGACTCGCGCGGCAATGTCGCGCACCTGGCCGAAGGCGGGCACTGGCAGTTCCTGGAGCGACCGGCGCAGTGGCCGCGCGCGCTGGTGCACGACATGGCCACCGACGGCGCGGGCCGGCTGTGGCTGCTGTTCGAAGGACACGGCCTGGGCTGCGTGCAGCCGGACGGCCGCCTGGAGTACTTCGCCGCGCCGCCGGGCATTCCGCTGGCGGCCAGCTTCCCGCGCATGGCCATCGACGCGGCCGACCGCCTGTGGATCGGCACGATGGACGGCCTGGTGATGCGGACCGCGGCCGGGCAGTGGCACCGCTACGGGGCCGGCGACGGCCTGCCACCGGGCCTGGTGTGGCCGTACCTGGCCGCCGAAGGCACCCTGTGGCTGGCCGCCGGCGAGCAGGTGTTCCGGCACCACGACGGCGGGTTCGAGGCGGTGCACGCGTTGCCGGGCGCCGGGCACTTCACCTCCATGCTCCAGGATCGCGAGGGTGACCTGTGGCTGGGCACCGAGAACCGCGGCCTGGCCCGGATCGGGCGCCACGGTACCGAATGGCTGTCACCGCAGCAGCTGACCGGGGCCCGCATCGCCAGCCTGCTGGAGGACGCCGAGGGCGGCATCTGGATCGGCGCCAACGGCGGCCTGTTCCGCCTGCGCGAAACCCTGTTCACCGGCTGGACGCGCCGCGACGGACTCGGCGGCGATTACGTGCGCGCGGTGTTCGAGGACCAGGAGCGCGTCCTCTGGGTCGGTGGAGGAGGCGGCCTGGACCGGCTCGACAGTGACGGCCGTTTCCGCCCGGTACGGCTGCCCGGCGGTGATGCGCAGGTGCCGTCGGTGCTGAGCCTGGCCGCCCGCGATGGTGGCGACCTGTGGGTCGGCACCTTCGCCGACGGCGTGTACCGGCTGCGCGACGGGCGCCTGCTGCGCCACTACGGCCGCGGCGAGGGCCTGCCCAGCGGGCACGTGCGCGCGATCGCGGTCGATGCCGACGGCGCGGCCTGGATCGGAACACGCCAGGGCCTGGTGCGGATCGATGATGCCGGCCTGCAGCCACCGCCGGACGTTCCCGGGCTGCCGCGGGGCCTGGTCACCGCGCTGGCCTGGGTCGATGGCGAGCTGTGGATCGGCTCGGTCGAGGGTGCCAGCGTGCTGCGCGCCGATGGCAGCGTGCACAGACTTCCGCTGCAGCAGGCCGGCGGCGATCCGCGCACCGTGTTCGGCTTCCATCGCCTGGGCGATGCGCTGTGGATCTCCACCGATCGTGGCCTGTACCGCTGGCGCGACGGCCGGCTGGCACGGGTCGGCCTGGAGCAGGGGCTGACCGTGGACGCGGTGTTCCACCTGCTGCCCGGCCCGGCCGGCGATGCGTGGATCAGCAGCAACCGCGGGGTGCTGCGGGTGCCGTTGGCGGCGCTGGACGCGGCGGCCGACGGCACCGGTCCGGCCCTGGCGGTGCAGCGCTATACCGAAATCGACGGCCTGCCCAGCTCGCAGGGCAATGGCAGCTCCTCGCCGGCGGCCATCCGCCGCCAGGACGGCAGCCTGTGGATCGCCACCGCCGCCGGTGCCGCCAGCGTCGACCCGCAGCGCCTGGCCCGTTACGCCGACCGGCCGGCACCGCCGCCGGTGATCGAGACGGTGGCGCTCGACGGCCGTCCGCTGGACTGGCGCCAGGTCGACCGGCTGCCCGGCGGCACCCGCGTGGCGGTCAGCTATGCCGGGCTCAGCTACCTGATGCCGGAGCGCATCCGCTACCGCACCCGGCTGCAAGGGCTGGACCCGGACTGGATCGAGCGCGGGACCCGCCGCGGCGTGGAGTTCGTGCGCCTGCCGCCGGGCCATTACACCCTCGAGGTCCAGGCCGCCCATCCCGGCGGTGCGTGGAGCTCGGAGCCCGCGCGCTGGTCGTTCCAGGTGCTTCCGCTGTGGTGGCAGCGCGCCGACGTGCGCGTGGCCGCCGTGCTCGGCGCCGGGCTGCTGCTGTTCGGGCTGTACCGGCTGCGCATGCGCGGCTACCGCGTCCGCAACCGGCGCCTGGAGCAGGAGGTGGACGCGCGCACCGCCGACCTGCAGGCCCAGGCCCGGCAGCTGATGGAGATCGACCGCGAGCGCATCGGCCTGGTCGAGCAGCTGCGCCAGCAGGCCGAGGCCTGGGAACGGCAGGCGCGCGAGGACGCGCTCACCGGCCTGCCCAACCGGCGCCAGTTCGAGGAGACGTTGGCACGCGACCTGGCCCTGGCGCGGCGCGGCGCACATCCGCTGTGCCTGGCCCTGCTGGATATCGACCACTTCAAGCGGATCAACGACACCTGGTCGCACAGCGTGGGCGACCAGGTCCTGCGCGAGGTGGGTCAGCTGCTGGAAAGCCAGCGCCGCACCTCGGACATGGTGGCGCGGCTCGGCGGCGAGGAGTTCGCGCTGCTGATGCCCGACACCCTGCTGGAGGAGGCGCAGCTGGTGTCCGAGCGGCTGCAGGCCGCGTTCCATGCGCGCCAGGGCTGGGCCGGGGTCGACGGCCTGCAGGTCACCTTCAGCCTCGGCGTGGTGCCGCTGCGCGCGGGCGAGACCCGCGAGGAACTCTACCGGCGCGCCGACGCGGCCCTGTACCAGGCCAAGCGCGCCGGCCGTGACCTGCTGCAGATCGGCTGAGCAGGGCGTCCGCCGGGCTAAGCCCGGCAGGGGCGACGGCCAGGCGTTGGCGATGCGGCAGAACAGTCGCGCGGTCTGCTCGGCGTCGTACACGGCCGAGTGCGCCTCCTGCGCGTTCCATTCGAAGCCGGCCGCCTGCATCGCCCGCGCAAGCACGGTCTGGCCGTAGGCCAGGCCGGCCAGGGTCACCGTGTCGAACACGCTGAAGGGATGGAACGGATTGCGCTTGTGGCCGCTGCGGGCCACGGCGGCGTTGATGAAGTTCAGGTCGAAGTGGGCGTTGTGGCCGACCAGGATCGCGCGCTGGCAGCCATGCCGCTTGACCGCCGCGCGCACCTGGTTGAACACGTGGCCCAGCGCCTCGCGCTCCGGCCGGGCCAGGCGGAAGGGGTGGTCCAGGTCGATGCCGGTGACTTCCAGCGACTTGGGGTCGATCTCGGTCCCCGGCGCGGGGATGAAGTGCGCGCAGGCGGTCTGCCCGGGCACGAACAGGCCCTGCTCGTCCAGCTCGATCGGCACGGCGGCCATTTCCAGCAGCGCGTGCCGGTTCCAGTCGAAGCCGCCGGTCTCCACGTCCACCACCACCGGCAGGAACCCGCGGAAGCGGCGCGCCATCGCACTGGGAGGCGACGCAGGGTCTTCCGCCGACGCCAGGGCGTCCATATCGCTTTCAGTCATGCGCGCAAGGGTACTGCACGGCAGGCCCTGGCGGGGCGACGGCATCCTGCCCACGGAACAGCGGCGCCGCCGGCGCGCTCAGGGCGAGGTCGCGCTGCTGGTGTCGTCGCGCTTCTCGCGTGGCTCCGGCGGCTGCTCGCCGTGCAGCAGGAACCAGACATTCTCGGCGATGTTGGTGGCATGGTCGCCGATCCGCTCCAGGTTCTTGGCCATGAACAGCAGGTGCGTGCACGGGGTGATGTTGCGCGGGTCCTCCATCATGTAGGTCAGCAGCTCGCGGAACAGCGCGGTGTACTGCTGGTCCAGGCGCGCATCGTTGTCGCGCACCTGCAGGGCCAGCTCGCCGTCGCTTTCGCGGTAGGCGCGCAGGGCCTGGCGCACCTGCCCGGCGGCCAGCATGCCCAGCGCCCGCAGGCTGGCGGTGTGCGGCAGCGGCGGAGCGGTGTTGAGTGCCATCGAGCGCTTGGCCATGTTGGCCGCGTAATCGCCGATGCGCTCGATGTCGGCCGGGATCCGCAGCCCGGCCAGGATCTCGCGCAGGTCGCGCGCCAGCGGCCCGCGCAGGGCCAGGCGCATGGCATCGTGGCTGATCCGGCGCTCGGCCTCGTCGATGGCCTCGTCATTGGCCACGATCCGCTGCGCGGCGTTGTCGTCGCGGCGCTCCACCACGTCCAGCGCGGCCTCCAGCTGGGCGACCGCGGTGTGGCCCATCTCCACGATCCGCTCGACCAGCTGGTGCTGCTCGTCGTCGTAGCTCCTGACGATGTGTCCGTTTGCCATTGTGGAACTCCGGGAAAAACTGGGGGAATGCGGCACGTGCCGGCGGCGGTCGGCGCTCAGCCGAACCGGCCGGTGATGTAGTCCTCGGTCTGCTTCTGCGCCGGGCTGGAGAAGATCACCTCGGTGCGGTCGTGCTCGACCAGGTCGCCCAGGTACATGAAGGCCGTGTAGTCGGAGACGCGCGCGGCCTGCTGCATGTTGTGGGTGACGATCACGATGGTGTAGTCGCGCTTGAGCTCCTCGACCAGCTGCTCGATGCGGCTGGTGGAGATCGGGTCCAGGGCCGAGGTCGGCTCGTCCAGCAGCAGCACGTCCGGACGCAGGGCCACGGCGCGGGCGATGCACAGCCGCTGCTGCTGGCCGCCGGACAGGCCCAGGGCCGACTGGCCAAGCTTGTCCTTGACCTCGTCCCACAGCGCGGCCTGGCCCAGCGCCTGCTCGACGCGGTCGGCCAGCTCGCCCCTGGAGAGCTTCTCGTGGTGGCGGATGCCGTAGGCCACGTTCTCGAAGATGGTCATCGGGAACGGGACCGGCTTCTGGAACACCATGCCCACGCGCGAGCGCAGCCGGTTCATCGGGTACTTGGGCGAGAGGATGTTCTCGCCGTCCAGCAGCACCTCGCCGCGCGCCTCCAGCTTCGGATACAGCGAGTAGATGCGGTTGAACACCCGCAGCAGGGTGGACTTGCCGCAGCCGGACGGGCCGATCAGCGCGGTCCCCTGCTTCTCGGGGATTTCCAGGTTGATGCCCTTCAGGGCGTGGAACGGGTCGTAGTAGAAGTCCAGGCCGCGCGCGGCCAGCTTCACCGGCGTGGTGACTTCCGGCCGGGCGGTGGCCGCCAGCGAGACGGGGCGGGCGGGGGCGGTCTGCAGGTTCATGGCCAGGTCCAGGGCGGTGTCAGTCATGGGAGATACGGTTGCGCAGCAGCAGGGCCCGTGCGGCCAGGCTCACCAGCAGCACGAACACGGTCAGGACGAGGGCGCCGGCCCAGGCCAGCACCTGCCAGGACTCGTAGGGGCTGGCGGCGAACTGGTTCATCACCACCGGCACCGAGGCCATCGGCTGGAAGATCTTGGTGCTCCAGTACTGGTTGCCGAACGCGGTGAACAGCAGCGGCGCGGTTTCGCCGGAGATGCGCGCCAGGGCCAGCAGCACGCCGGTGACGATGCCGGCGCTGGCGCTGCGGTAGAGCACCTGCACGGTGACCTTCCACTGCGGGATGCCCAGCGACAGCGCCGCCTCGCGCATCTGTACCGGCACCAGCCGCAGCATCTCGGCGGTGGTGCGCACCACCACCGGCAGCACGATGAAGGCCAGGGCCAGCGCGCCGGCGAAGGCGGAGAAATTGCCGCCGGTCTGCATCACGTACAGGGTGTAGACGAACAGGCCCAGCACGATCGATGGCGCCGACAGCAGGATGTCGTTGACGAAGCGGACCACCGTGCCGGCGCGGCGGGCGCCGCCGTACTCGGCCAGCCAGGTGCCGGCGGCGATGCCAAGGGGCGTGCCGATGCCGATGGCCATCAGGCACATCACCGCGCTGCCGAAGAACGCGTTGGCC
>JAEWAG010000296.1 GCA_023391775.1 Pseudomonadota bacterium
GTCCAGGGCGATGCGCGCCGACGGCACCAGCACCTGGTGGCCCACCAGCGCGGCACCACGCAGCATCTGGTCGGTCCCCATGGCCTCGGCGAATGCATCGACCCGGCTGTTGAGGCCCTCGATGCCCTGGACGGTGGAGAACTGCGCCATCTGCCCGAGGAATGCGCTGTTCTCCATCGGGTTCAGCGGGTCCTGGTGCTTGAGCTGCTCGGTCATCAGGCGCAGGAAGTCGGCCTGGCCGAGGGCGTTCCCCTTGCTTCCGGAAGCAGGCGTGGCCGGGCCAAGGCCGAGGCTGGAATAGACGTCGCCGGGAATCGTGCTCATGCAGGGGCTCCTCAGCGGCCCATGGACAGGGTGGCCACGGCAAGTTCCTTGGCCGTGTTGATCACCTCGACGCCGGCCTGGTAGCTGCGCGAGGCCGAGATCAGGTTGACCATCTGCGCCACCGGGTCCACGTCGGGGGCGAATACATAGCCATCGGCGTCGGCCAGCGGGTGGCCCGGTTCGTAGCGGCGTACCGGGGGCGCCTCGCTCTGCGCGATCTCGCGCACGCGCACGCCGGTCAGGGACGGGTCCTGGCCGCTGGCCTGGGCCTGGAACACCGGCTCCAGCGGCTTGTAGACCGCCTCCGGCGAGCCGGCCACCGAATCGGCATTGGCCAGGTTGGAGGCGATGGTGCTCATCCGCACCGACTGGGCCTGCAGCGCCGAGCCGGCAACGTCGAAGATCGGGAGGTTGCTCATGCGGACTCCTTTACTGTCCGGTGATCGCGGTGAGCAGGCTGCGCACCTTGGACTCGACGAAACTCAGCGAAGCCCGGTACTCCAGCGCGGCGCGGCCGTAGGCGGCGCGCTCGGCATCCGGATCGACGGTGTTGCCGTCGAGGCTGGGCTGGGAGGCTTCGCGGGTGTACTGGAACGGCGCCAGCCCGGTCGCGATCGCGTCCTGGAAGTGGGCCTCGCGGGTGGCGGCCAGGCTGCCCGGACCGCCGCTGGCACGACCTTCGCGCAGGCGCCCGGCGGCATCCAGGGCGGCGTTGAAGTCCAGGTCCCGGGCCTTGTAGCCGGGCGTGTCGGCGTTGGCCAGGTTGCTGGCGATCAGCTTCATCCGCTGCTCGCGCAGGGGCAGGGCATCGGCGTGGATGCCCAGGTGGGAAGAGATCGGATTGGACATGGCGCCTCCGCACGGATGGTCGCCATGGCTCAGGCAAGGCGCGTGCCAGAACGCGCCGGCAGTCCGTCGGGCGGGCGTGCCGCCCCGGCTCAGGCGGCCTGGGCGGCGACCTGGCGCAGCCGCGTGACCACGTGCTCGGCCAGTTCGTGCGGGCTGTACTTGGCCACGAAGGCGTTGGCACCCACCCGCTCGACCATGGCGTTGTTGAACACGCCCGACAGCGAGGTGTGCAGCAGCACGTACAGCCCGGCCAGCCCGGGCTGGCGCCGGATTTCCGTCGTCAGGGTGTAACCGTCCATCGCCGGCATCTCGATGTCGGAGATGACCATGGCGTAGCGCTGCGCCGGATCCTCGCCGCTGGCCAGGACCTGCATGAGGTGTTCCAGCGCCTGGCGGCCGTCGGACAGCAGGGTCACGCCCACGCCCAGCTGGTCCAGCACGCTGCGGATCTGCTGGCGGGCCACGCGCGAGTCGTCCACCACCAGCACCTGCATCGGCGGGGCGTTCTCCGGCAGCACCATCTCCGGAGCCAGCACCGCGTCCATCCGTGCCTGGGTGATGTCGGCCAGCACGCTTTCCACGTCCAGCACCTGGATCAGCTCGTCCTGGAAGCGGGTCACCGCGGTCAGGTAGGTGCTCTCGGCGCCCAGCTCCGGCGGCGGGTGGATGTCCTCCACGGCGATGTTGACGATGCGCTCCACGCCGCTGACCAGGAAGCCCTGCACCGAACGGTTGAACTCGGTGACCACCAGGTACTGCGTGGTGGTGTCCTCGCCCGGCAGGGTGCGCTCGGGATGGGCGATGGCCATGCCCAGGTCCAGCACCGGCACCGATCGGCCGCGCACGTCGGCCGCACCGGCGAACTGCGGCGGCAGGCCCGGCAGCTGGAACAGCGGCGGCCGCCGCAGCACTTCTTGGACCTTGAACACGTTGACGCCAAAAAGCTGGCGCCCGCCCAGGCGGAACAGCAGCAGCGCCAGGCGGTTGTGGCCGGCCAGCCGGGTGCGCTGGTCGATGCGGTTGAGCAGGTTGTGGGTCATGGCTGCGGTATCGGCAGGGCCCGCCGGGGCTTGAGCGGGGCGGCGGCACGCGCCTTGCATCGGCCGGTCGAACCCTGATTGCGGGACCTGCATGCTGCGCCCACGCCAACTCCTCATGTTCCTGCTGGCCTGGCCGATAGCGGTTGCAGCGGCCAGCGGCTTCCACCCGGTGGAGGCGATCCGCGCGGCCGCGGTCGGCGCGGTGCCGGGCGGGGAGGCCGAGGCCTCCCTGGACCCGGCCCTGCGCATGCCGGCCTGCCCGGCGGCACTGGAAGCGCGCCAGTCCACCGCCTCCACGATCGAAGTGTCCTGTCCGGGCGGCTGGCGCCTGTACGTGCCGGTGAAGCAGCGCCGCAGCCAGGCCGTGGTGATCCTGGCCCGCGGCGTCGGCGCCGGCGAGACGCTGGCGATGGATGCGCTGGCCACCGAGCAGCGGGACGTGTCGCGGGTGGCCGGAGCCGCCCTGTCCGACCCGGCACAGGCGGTGGGGCAGGTCGTCCGCCGCAGCCTGCAGGCCGGCACCGTGCTCGGCCCCGGTGACCTGGTGGCGCCCCGCGTGATCCGCCGTGGCGACCAGGTCGCCCTGGTCTCGCGCCGGGGCGGGGTGGAGGTGCGGGTCGCCGGGCGCGCTCAGGGCGACGCCGGCCTGGACGAGCGGGTGAGCGTGGAGAACCTGTCCTCGCGGCGTATCCTCCAGGGGCGGGTCGCCCCCGGTGGCGACGTGCTGGTCACTCCCTGAACCGCGCATGCAGATTTCCGTGACCGGCCTCTAAAGTTTCCGCCAGACCATGCCGATACCCACCGCGTACCCCGCCCAAGGACTCATCCCCATGAGCCAGAAGATCGAAGGCAGTCTCCCGCCGCAGGCCGTGCGCAGCACGGTCCAGGTCGGTCGTGGCGGCGCCGCCGGCGCCGACCGTTCGGCCCCGGTCGAAGCCA
>JAEWAG010000302.1 GCA_023391775.1 Pseudomonadota bacterium
CCATCCAGCGCCTGGCCGAGCTGCGCGCGCGCAAGGCCCAGCTGCTGGGTTACGCGAACTACGCCGCCTACTCGATCGCCGACCAGATGGCCGGCACCCCCGAGGTGGCGCTGAAGCTGCTGACCGACACCGTGCCGGCGGCCACCGCCCGCGCCCGCGCCGAGCTGGCGAAGATCCAGTCGGTGGTCGACGCACAGGGCGGCGGCTTCACCGCCGGCGCCGCGGACTGGGACTTCTACGCCGAACAGGTGCGCAAGGCCGAGTACGACCTCGACGCCGAGCAGATCAAGCCGTACTTCGAGCTGGACCGCGTGCTGAAGGACGGCGTGTTCTTCGCCGCCCGCGAGCTGTACGGCATCACCCTCAAGGAGCGCACCGACCTGCCGGTCTACCACCCGGACGTGCGCGTGTTCGACGTGTTCGACGAGGACGGCACCCAGCTGGCGCTGTTCTACCTGGACCCGTTCAACCGCGACAGCAAGCAGGGCGGCGCCTGGATGGGCAACTTCGTCGAGCAGGATGGCCTGGGCGGCACGATCCCGGTGATCTACAACGTCGAGAACTTCACCAGGCCGGCGGCAGGCCAGCCGGCGCTGCTGAGCTTCGACGACGTCACTACCCTGTTCCACGAGTTCGGCCACGCGCTGCACGGCATCTTCTCGAAGACGACCTACCCGAGCGTGGCCGGCACCAACGTGCCGCGCGACTTCGTCGAGTTCCCCTCGCAGTTCAACGAGCACTGGGCGCTGGATCCGAAGGTGTTCGCCAACTACGCCAGGCACCACCAGACCGGCGAGCCGATGCCGGAGGAACTGGTGGAGAAGATCGTGCGTGCGCGCACCTTCAACCAGGGCTACGCCACCACCGAGTACCTGTCGGCGGCCCTGCTCGACCTGGCCTGGCACACCCTGCCGGCCGGCGAAGCGAAGAAGGACGTGGACGCGTTCGAGAAGGAGGCCCTGGCCCGGTACAAGGTGAACCTGCCCGCGGTACCGCCGCGCTACCGCACCAACTACTTCAGCCACGTCTGGGGCGGCGGCTACGCGGCCGGCTACTACGCCTACTTCGGCGCCGAGGTGCTGGACCACGACGCTTTCCAGTGGTTCCGCGAGAACGGCGGCCTGACCCGAGAGAACGGCCAGATCTTCCGCGAGAAGATCTTGTCCATCGGCCATTCCCGCGACCTGGCCCAGGCCTACCGTGAATTCCGCGGCAAGGACCCCAGCGTGGAGCCGCTGCTGGAGCATCGCGGGTTGAAGTAAGCCGCCTGCTACAACTGCAGAAACAGGGAAGGCCCGCGCAAAGCGGGCCTTCTTTCAAGAGGAGCGCAACACGACGCTCCCGTATGACCGCTTCACGAATGGGCAGCGCGGAGTCAGAGGCTTCCGCGGCAGGCGGGAAACCGCGAGCAGCCCCAGAAGCGGGTACCGTCACGACGATTGGTCCGGCGCAGCATCGCGGCCTGGCAGCGCGGGCACCCGGGCACGTCTGAACGCTGCGAAGGTGCCGCATCAGGGTCTGGAAGCGTTGCACGGGCCACGTCGTCCCGGTCCTGCTGCACGGCACGGATCATCTGCAGCAGTCGGGGCCCTTCGATCAGCTGGATCGGCTTGCCCTGGGCGAACTGCTCCGCGTCCCGGGTGAACCCGCCGAGTGCAGCGATGCGCACCTCGTCCGCGCCGTGGTGGGCAAGCAGGCCGTACATCTCGCGGACAACGTTCACCGGCAACTTGCCGCGCCTCCACTGCTTGCACTGGACCAGGATGCGGCGACCGTCCCTGGAGAGAACCAGGTCGATCCCACCATCGGATCCGCCCAGCCCCGTCTCCTCCACCTGGTAGCCCTGCCGCCTGTACGCCTCGCCGACGAGGCGCTCGAAGTCCCGCCACCCTGTCGAGGCAATGCTCTCCAGGCCGGTCTGCGCGTCCAGCAGCCTGCGTCGCCGCCTTGAGCCAAGGAAGGACATCGCCGCGCCCAGCCACGACACGGCGAGGATTCCCCAGGCCAGGGGTCGAAGTGGATTTCCAGTGGCGAACATCTGCCCGTACACACCGGAGCTGGACGCCAGCCAGGCGGGCACTCCGTGAGCGACCGCAGCGAACCCGAACAGTCCGACGATGATGCCGACCGGCCACGGCGCGGACGCCAGGTCGTCCAGCAGTCCAGTCTTCCTGCGCCCCATTCCCTGTCCCCTGGTGCTCGCCCCGGGTGACATTAGCGCGCCCAGGAGCCCGGCATAAGCTCCGCATCGCCGCATCGCCGCATCGCCGAGCGGCGCTCGCGCGGCTGGCCGTCTGCGGCCTAGCGCTTCAGCCCCGCGACGATCTCCGGGACAGTGAGGCCGATTTCAACCTGCACGCGCACGTACTCGCGCTCCTTGCGTGACAGGTGGCGGCCGGCTTCCAGGCGCACGTCCTCGGCCTGCAGGATGCGCATGATCCGCGGCAGTGCCGAACCCACCACGTCGGGGCCGTAGCCGGCTTCGATCAGCGCGGCGCGCATCAGTGCTTCAACGTCCATGGGACATCCGGATCCTGCGTGGGGGCCGCCATTCTGCCTGATGCGGCCCGGGGCGATGGTCACGAACCGCAGCGAGGCGTGGCTCGCAAACAGAAGGGGCTGCCGAAGCAGCCCCTTGCTGTTACCCGGACGATGGGATCCGGATTACCAGATCCGGACCCGGTCTTCCGGGGCGATGTACAGCGGGTCGCCTTCCTTGATGCCGAAGGCGTCGTACCAGGCGTCGATGTTGCGCAGCGGGGCGAAGGCACGAATGTGGCCCGGCGAGTGGGTGCCGTTGACCAGCTGCTGGCGCAGGGCGTCGTCGCGCCACAGGGTGCGCCACACCTGCGCCCAGCCCAGGAACAGGCGCTGTTCGCCGGTGAAGCCGTCGATCACCGGGGCCGGCTTGCCGCCGAGCGAGCGGCGGTAGGCCTCCAGGGCGATGGTCAGGCCGCCGAGGTCGCCGATGTTCTCGCCCATCGCGGTGCGGCCGTTGATGTGCAGGCCGGGCAGCTGCGGGAACTCGTAGGCTTCGTACTGCGCGCCCAGCTTGGCGGCCTGGACCTCGAACTTGGCGGCGTCCTCGGCGGTCCACCAGTCGCGCAGCACGCCGGCGCCGTCGGACTTGCGGCCCTGGTCGTCGAAGCCGTGGATGATCTCGTGGCCGATCACGCCGCCGATGCCGCCGTAGTTGACCGCCGGATCGGCGTCCGGATCGAAGAACGGCGGCTGCAGGATCGCGGCCGGGAACACGATCTCGTTCTTGACCGAGTTGTAGTAGGCGTTGACGGTCTGCGGGGTCATGCCCCACTCGCCCTTGTCCACCTTCTTGCCCAGGCGGGCGCGGCGGTAGTCCCACTCGAACTGGCGCGAGCGCAGCACGTTGCCGACCACGTCGCCGTTGGCGATGCGCAGGCCGCTGTAGTCGCGCCAGGTCTCCGGGTGGCCGATCTTCAGGCCGAAGCCCTTGAGCTTGGCGTGGGCCTCGGCCTTGGTCGCCGGGCTCATCCACTCCAGCGTGTCCAGGCGCGCGCCCATGGCGGCCTTCACGTTGGACACCAGCTCGTCCATCTTGGCCTTGGAGTCGGCCGGGAAATACAGCTTCACGTACTCGCGGCCCACGGCCTCGCCCAGGCTGCCCTCGACCAGGGCCACGGCGCGCTTCCAGCGCTCGCGCTGCTCCAGCTGGCCGGACATGAACTTGTCGCGGAACTCGAAGTGGGCGTTGGCGAAGCGGCTGGACAGCAGCGGCGCGGCATCGTCGATGGCGTGGAAGGCCTGCCAGGCCTGCAGGGTGGCGATGTCGGCGTCGGCGTAGATCTTGGCCATCTTCGGGATGGCGGTGCCCTGGCGGACCACGGCCACGTCGCCGTGGTCGACGCCGGCGGCCTTGAAGTACTCGGCCCACGGGAAGCCCGGGGCGTAGGCGTCGAAGCGCTCGAACGGCACCGGGTTGTAGGTGCGGTCGCGGTTGCGGCTCTCGGCGCGGGTCCAGTGGGCCTCGGCGATGCGGGTCTCGAACTCCAGCACGGCCTTGGCGCTGGCCTGCGGGTTGTCCCAGCCGGCCAGCTCCAGCAGCTGGGCGATGTAGGCGACGTAGCGCTCGCGCTGGGGAGCGAAGTTCTCGCGCAGGTACATCTCGTGGTCGCCCAGGCCCAGGCCGGTCTGGCTCATGTAGAGCGTGTAGTGGTCCGGGTCACGCTGGTCGTCGGCCACGCCCATGCCGAACAGGGTCACGCCGAAGGTGTCGCGGGCAGCCATCAGGCGCGCCATGTCCAGATGGCTGCCGGCCTGACGCACGCGCTCCAGCACCGGCTTGAGCGGGGCGGCGTCGAGCTGCTCGATGGCCGCCTCGTCCATGAAGCCGCGGTAGACCGCGGCGATCTTGGCGGCATCGCCACCGGTGGCCGGGTCGGCCAGCGGGTAGCCCTCCACCAGCTGGTGCACGCGCGCCTCGGACAGGTCGCGCAGCACGCGGAAGGAGCCGTAGCTGGACTGGTCGGCCGGGATCGGGGTGTTCTTCGCCCAGCTGCCGTTGGCGTAGGCGAAGAAGTCCTCGCCCGGCGACACGCTGGTATCCATGCCCGCGGTGTCGATGCCCCAGGTGCCGTAGCGCACCGGCGCGGTCACGTCGCCGCCGGCGGCGGCGTCATCGGCCGCGTACAGCAGTTGCATGGTGCAGGCGCTGTCGGCGCAGGCATGGGCGTCGTGGGCGGTGGCGGGGGCGGCCAGGCCAAGGGCGACCAGGGTCGCGGCAGTGAGCAGGGTCTTCTTCAAGGCGGTCTCCATACGGGGGATGCATGCACGGATGCACTCCTCAGGATAGTTGCATTTGGCACGGGCTGGCGGGTGCCGAAGGTTGGGCCGCGGGCGCCCGCGTCAGCCTCCCGGTTCCACCCCGCCGGCCTGCCGGAAGCTGCGCACGTGCTCCACCAGCGCGCGCAGCTTGGGCGGCTGGTTGCGGCGGTCCGGGAAGTACAGGAAGAAGCCCGGGAACGGCGGCAGGAAGGCCTCCAGCAGGGGCACCAGCTCGCCGCGCTCCAGCCACGGGCGGAAGCAGGCCTCGATGCCGAAGGTGATGCCGCCCCCGGCCAGGGCGGTGCGGATCATCACGCCCAGGTCGTTGGTGGTGAGCTGCGGCTGCACCTGCACGTCGAACGGCTCCCCGTCCTCCACGAACTCCCAGCGGTGCGGCGCCACGCCCGGGTTGCGCCGCCAGCCGATGCAGTGGTGGGCCACCAGCTCGCGTGGATGCGCGGGCGCGCCATGGGCTTCCAGGTAGGCCGGCGAGGCCACCGCCAGCTCGCGCTGGGGGCCGCCCACCGGCACCGCGACCATGTCCTGCTCGATCACCTCGCCCAGGCGCACCGCCGCGTCGAAGCCGGCGGCGACGATGTCCGACTCCTCGTCGGTCACGGTCACGTCCAGGGTGATGCCCGGATAGGCGCGGGCGAAAGACGTCAGCAGTGGGCCGGAGAGG
>JAEWAG010000372.1 GCA_023391775.1 Pseudomonadota bacterium
ACATCAGCCCGAAGGTGGCCGCGCTGAAGAACCAGCCCAGCTCCTTCGGGCCCAGCCCGAACACCTCGGCGACCTTGGGCGCGACCACGCCGGCGGCCTGCAGGTCGAAGCCCTCGAACACCGACACGCTGCAGCACAGCGCAAGGGTTACCCACGTAGTCCTGGAACTGGTCACCGCGTGCGCTGCAGCCATCGGCTTTCTCCCGTTTCGGCAATGGTGGCCGCATGCGTCGCCCGCCTGCCGGAGGGGGCCTGTGCGCCGCGGCGTATTGTTATGCTATATAACCTAAATCCAGTGCGTCGACCACTGCCCAAGCCAGGCTCGACCCACCGGGAAACCGCTCCGGGCAGGGGCGGCAAGGCCATGCGCATGGCCTTGTTCGTGGACCCCGCGGCAACGGCAGCAACCGGGAGGAATGCCAATGGAGCCAGCAGCAGTGCAAGCGGGCGGTGCCATCCAGGCGCGGGCCCTGCGCGTGGCGACGCTGGCCGTGCTGCTGGCGGCACCCGCCGTGGCGACGGCCGCAGACATGGATTACGCCGACGCCCTGCGGCGGCTGGCCAAGGTTTCCATCGCCGACGAGATCGTGCGTTTCCACCACATCTATGGCTTCCAGCAGGACCACCTGCTCAAGTCCAGCCAGGCCGGGCTGGCGCACCCGGACGGCACCTTCCTCTACAAGTACGGGGCATGGAAGGGCCTGGAGGGCGCACACCGGCTGTGGGTGGGCTATTTCGGCACCTATACCGGCTACGTGGACTGGCCGATCCGCGGCGCGTTCATCGACCACAAGATGGCCCAGCCGGTGATCACCGTCTCCGACGACCTGGAACAGGTACAGGCCTATTTCCGCACCTCCGCCGACCGCTTCTTCTCCCACCAGCCACGCAACAACTTCAACAGCCTCAGCCGCGAGGGCGCCGACCACTCGGTCTGGTACCGCACCGGATACCGCCGCCACGAGGGCAAGTGGAAGATGAGCCAGTTCCAGGTGTGCATCGCCGCCGAGGGCATGATCGCCACCGGCATGGCCAACCTGCCGCGCGCCGGCGTGCTCGGCGCCCCCGCGGACATGCCGGCGGACTGGTGGAAAAGCCAGGAGCGCCTGGGCGAGGACGCCGCCGCGCAGACCACGACCCTGTACCCGGAGAACTGGCGGGGCCCGGACTACGCCATCCCTGTGGAGGAGTTCGGCTGCTATTTCGCCAAGAACCAGGTGATGGTCCGCTCGGTGTCCCTGCCCTTCAACTTCCCCCACCCGGTGACCGGCCGCCCGGTCACCTGGAACAACCACTGATGCTCGCCGCCATGTCCGATGCGTGCGGCCCCCGGCCGGCATGCGCCAACGGTGCCCACGCCCCAAGCGCCGCCGCCACGCCGGCGCGGCACCCGTAACCGAGAACGAGAACTTCGCATGTACATCCTCAATGCCTGGTACGTCGCCTGCACCCCCGATGAGATCGCCGACAAGCCGCTGGGCCGGCGCATCTGCGACCAGCAGATCTGCTTCTTCCGCGGCCCCGGCGGGGTCGCGGCGGCGGTGGAGGACTTCTGCCCGCACCGTGGCGCGGCGCTGTCGCTGGGCAAGGTCTGCGACGGGCTGCTGGTATGCGGCTACCACGGGCTGGTGATGGGCACCGACGGTTGCACCGTCTCCATGCCGCAGCAGCGCGTGGGCGGCTTCCCCAGGATCCGCAGCTTCCCGGTGATCGAGCGCTACGGCTTCATCTGGGTGTGGCCAGGAGACCCGGCGCTGGCCACCCCGGAGGCGCTCCCGCATCTGGAGTGGGCCGAGAGCGACCAGTGGGCCTATGGCGGCGGCCTCTACCACGTCAAGGCCGACTACCGGCTGATGATCGACAACCTCATGGACCTCACCCATGAGACCTATGTGCACGCCACCAGCATCGGCCAGAAGGAGATCGACGAATCGCCGGTGTCCACCCGGGTGGCCGGGCAGGAAGTGATCACAAGCCGCTACATGGAGAACATCATGGCGCCGCCGTTCTGGCGCATGGCCCTGCGCGGTGCCGGGCTGCCGGAGGACCAGCCGGTGGACCGCTGGCAGATCTGCCACTTCACGCCGCCGAGCCACGTCATGATCGAGGTGGGCGTGGCCCTGGCCGGGAACGGAGGCCACCAGGCACCGCCGGACCGTAAGGTGTCCAGCATCGTGGTGGACTTCATCACCCCGGAGTCGGCGACCAGCCACTGGTACTTCTGGGGCATGGCGCGCGAGTTCCAGGTGCAGGATGCCGAGCTGACCGGCACCATCCGCGATGGCCAGGGCAGGATCTTCGCCGAGGACATGGAGATGCTCGAGTCGCAGCAGCGCAACCTGCTGGCGTACCCGGACCGCGACCTGCTCAAGCTCAACATCGACGCCGGCGGCGTGCAGTCCCGTCGCCTGATCGAGCGCCTGATCGCCGCCGAAAGGGCTGGCGCATGAGCACGCTGCGCGTGCGCGTGGCCGCGCGCACCGAAGAAGCGGCCGACGTGGTGGCACTGCGCCTGGAGGCCTGCGACGGCGGCCCGCTGCCGGCGTTCGAGGCCGGTTCGCACGTGGACGTGCACCTGGGCGATGGCCTGGTACGCCAGTACTCGCTGTGCAACTCGCCGCTGCAGGCGGGCCATTACGAGCTGGGCGTACTGCGGGTCGAAGGCTCGCGCGGCGGTTCGGAGGCGGTCCACCGCCTGCAGGAAGGCGACGAGCTCCAGATCGGCACGCCGCGCAACCTGTTCCCGCTGGCGGCCCAGGCCAGCCACCACCTGCTGCTGGCCGGTGGCATCGGCATCACCCCGCTGCTGAGCATGGCCGAGGCGCTGCACGCGGATGGCGCGCGGTTCCAGCTGCATGCCTGCGCGCGCAACGCCGCGCGCCTGCCGTTCGGCACGCGCCTGTCCGCCGCGGCCTGGGCCGACGCCGTCCAGGTGCACCTGGAC
>JAEWAG010000101.1 GCA_023391775.1 Pseudomonadota bacterium
GCGCGCACGTGCGCCGGCCGCGCGCAGCGCGAAGACTTCCGCGTGGGGTTCGCCGGCACGCGGGTGCCAGCCTTCGCCGACCACCTCGCCGTCGCGCGCGATCACGCAGCCGACCACGGGGTTGGGCCGCGCGGTGTACAGCCCGCGGGCGGCAAGGCGCAGGGCGCGGGCCATGCAAGCGTGGTCGAAGGCGTCGAACGGCGTGTTCATGCGTGCTCCGTGCAGTCGATGGCCAGTACCTGCAGCGCCAGGGGGCCGAGCTGCAGCGACTCGTGCAGGCGCCAGCCCTGGGCCGTGTACCAGCCCGCCAGGGTGGCGGTGCAGTACAGGTGCAGCCGGCCCGTGCCCGCGGCGCCGGCCTCTGCCACCGCCCGCTGGACCAGGGCCCGGCCCAGGCCGCGTCCGCGCGCCTGCGGGCACACGTACAGGCTGGCCAGCCACGGCGAATACTGCGGGATCTGCGGATGGTCCTCGCGCAGCAGGCTGACCGATCCCAGCCAGTCCCCGGCTCCGTCCACCGCCACCAGGCTGCTGGGAATCATCGACGGGCGGTCATGGCTGGCCAGCTCGGCGGCGGCATGCTCCACGGTCCACCCCGGCTGCAGCGCGCCGAAGGCCTCCACGTGCGCGGCGGCCAGCGGCGCCACGTGCTGCGGCCAGGCGCAGAGCCAGTCGATGCGCACGGCGCTCAGCGCTTCCGGGTGCGCTCGCCGCTACGCGTGACCACGCCGGCGGCCTCCAGCAGCGGCAGCTGTTCGCTGGAGGGCAGCCCGCGCTCGAGCTTCTCGATTTCCTCGCGGAAGTCGGCCACATCCTGGAAGCTGCGGTATACCGAAGCGAAGCGCACGTAGGCCACGTGGTCGAGCTTGCGCAGCTCGTCCATCACGAACTCGCCGATGCGCCGCGACGGCAACTCGCGCTCGCCGCTCATGCGCACCGCGTGCACGACCGCGCGCACCGCGGCCTCGACCTGCTCCTCGGCCACCGGCCGCTTCTGCAGCGCGCGGTCGAAACCCTGGCGCAGCTTCTTGGCGTCGAACGGCTCGCGCCGGCCGTCGCTCTTGATGATCGAAGGCAGCTTCAGCTCCACCGTTTCCAGGGTGGAGAAGCGCTCGCCGCAGGCTTCGCACTCACGGCGGCGGCGGATGGTGGCGCCGTCTTCGGACACGCGCGAGTCGATCACGCGGGTGTCGCTGTGCTGGCAGAAAGGACAATGCATGGGGTTTTCCTCAGCGGGCGCCGCCCGCGAACGGAACGATGAGCGTGGCGACGCTGGTCACCGCCTGTCCGTTGATCAGCGCCGGCTCGTAGAGGCTGCGCAGGGCGAGGCGCCGGGCCCTGTTGTCGTAACCATCGGTGGTGGCGCAGATGGGACGCGCGGCCAGTGGCCTGCCGGCCGGGTCGACCAGCACCGCCACGACGACCAGCCCGCGCTGCGCGGGGGCGCCGCGCACGATGTCCTGGCCGAGCTGCACGGCCCGCACATGGGCCTTGCGGGTCTCGCCGCCTTGCACTGGTTGCGGCTGCTCGGGCCACTGGTCGCCGAACACATCGCCGAGGCTGCGCCCGGGCTCGCGCTCGCGGTCGCCTTCCTTGCAGGTGACCGGCTGGTGGCGGGCAGCCGGATCGGTGTAGTCCAGCGCGGACGAGCGCACCGGCGCCTCACTGGCAAAGGCGGGCAGGCCCGCCATCGCCACGACCGCCGCCAGGCCCCGGACGCATCCCCGGGACCGGGGCGTGCTCAACCGTAGACCGGGTACTTGCGGCACTGCTCGGTGACCTTCGCCTTGACGGCCTCGATCACGCTGTCGTCGTTCGGCGCGTCGAGCACGTCGGCGATCCAGTTGGCCAGGTCCACGCAATCCTGCTCGGTATACCCGCGGGTGGTCACCGCCGGGGTACCCAGGCGCAGGCCCGAGGTCACGAACGGCGAGCGCGGGTCGTTGGGCACCGAGTTCTTGTTGACGGTGATGTGGGCCTTGCCGAGCGCCGCCTCCGCATCCTTGCCGGACACGTCCTTACCGATCATGTCCACCAGCATCAGGTGGTTGCGGGTACCGCCGGAGACGATCTTGTAGCCGCGCGCGACCAGCGTGTCGGCCATGGCCTGCGCGTTCTTCACCACCTGCTGCTGGTAGGCCTTGAACTCCGGCTCCAGCGCCTCCTTGAAGGCCACGGCCTTGGCCGCGATCACGTGCATCAGCGGACCGCCCTGGATGCCGGGGAACACGATCGACTGCAGCTTCTTGGACAGGTCCTCGAACGCCTCGCCGGCACCCTCGCGGCTGGCGACGATGATGCCGCCACGCGGCCCGCGCAGGGTCTTGTGGGTGGTGGAGGTGACCACGTGCGCATGCGGCAGCGGGTTCGGGTACACGCCGGCGGCGACCAGACCGGCGACGTGGGCCATGTCCACGAACAGGTACGCGCCGACCTTGTCGGCGATGGCGCGGAAACGAGCCCAGTCGATCACCTGCGAGTAGGCGGAGAAGCCGGCCACCACCATCTTCGGCTTGTGTTCCACGGCCAGGCGCTCGACTTCGTCGTAGTCGATCAGGCCCTGGTCGTTGACGCCGTACTGGACGGCGTTGAACAGCTTGCCGGAGGCGTTGACCTTGGCGCCGTGGGTGAGGTGGCCGCCGTGCGCCAGCGACATGCCGAGGATGGTGTCGCCGGCCTGCAGCAGGCCGAAGTACACCGCCTGGTTGGCCTGCGAGCCGCTGTGCGGCTGCACGTTGGCGTAGTCGGCACCAAACAGCTGCTTGAGCCGGTCGATGGCCAGCTGCTCGGCGATATCCACGTACTCGCAGCCGCCGTAGTAGCGCTTGTGCGGATAGCCCTCGGCGTACTTGTTGGTCAGCTGGCTGCCCTGGGCTTCCATCACCAGCGGGCTGGCGTAGTTCTCGCTGGCGATCAGCTCGACGTGATCCTCCTGGCGGCGGGCCTCGTCGGCGATGGCCTGGGCCAGTTCGGGGTCGTAGGACGCAATACGGGCATCACGCGAGTACATCGTCGGCTCCAGCTCGGAAGGGGGAAAAGGCCCGCCGATTGTAAGCCCCCGGCCGCGCCGGCGCCTGCCCCGGGGTTGGCCGGCGAACGGCCGGGCATGAAAAAGCCGGCCACCTCGAGG
>JAEWAG010000143.1 GCA_023391775.1 Pseudomonadota bacterium
GCGCAGGCCTGGCTCGCGGTCTGGCACGCGGTCGGCGACGACTTCGCCGCGGCGGAGGCGGCCTGGCCGGCCGATGGCCAGCTGCGGCTGACCCTGTTCGAGCGGGTCTCGATCTTCCTCGACCAGCAGCGCTGGGATGCCGCGCGCGAGGAGGCGACCCGCGTGCACGGCCGCGCCCAGGGCAACCCGGCACGGGCACGCCAGAGCCTGATGCCAGCCGCCATCGTGGCCTGGGCTACCGGCGAGCACGGCGAGGCGCGGGACCAGGTCCAGCGCATGGTCGTGACCGCGCTGGACTCGGTCGCCCATCCCAGCAACGCGATGGACCAGCGCGATGACGCGGTGCTGGCCCTGTATGCGGCCATCCTCGGCCAGCGCCTCGGCCACCACGCGCCGGCGCGGCGGGTGGTGCAGGCGCTGGAGGCGGACCAGCGCCTGGCGCAGATGCAGCCGATCAGCCAGCTGCTGACCGTGGTGCGCGCGCGCATGGCATTGGCCGAGGGTCGGCCCGCGCAGGCGCTGGCGATCCTGGACACGATCCAGGACGGTACCGAGTCGATCCAGGCCCGGGTCGCGCGGATGGAGGCGGCCATCGCCACGGGCGACCTGGAAGCTGCCGGGCGCGTGGCCGCATGGCTGGCGCCGCGACGCGGCCTGGCCTACGCCGAGTTCGGCTGCGCCTGGTGCCAGCAGGGCATGAACGTGCTCGACGCGCGCCTGGCGGCTGTATACGCGACCAGGCTGGCCGATCCGCACGCTGCGCCGGAAGTCGCCGCGCAACTGCGGCTGCCTCCGGCCGAGGTGCTCGCCGGGGCGGCCGCGCCGGCGGCTCCCTAGTGCCCGCCCGGGGCCGTACCGGCCGGGCCTGCGTCCAGCTGGATCGGGTGCATCGCCATGCCACAGGTGAGCGAGGCGCGGATCTCCTCGCGCGCCGCGGCAATGACTTCCTTGGCCGCCAGTTCCTGCACCGCCAGCTGCTGCCTGAGCAGCGCCAGCGCATCGGCCTCGGCAGTGTGGCCGGCCTGCACCAGCGCGGCGGCCGGGTCGGCGACGAACAGTGCGCGGAAGGTGTCGTCACTGGACAGCAGGTCCAGCAGGCGGTCCACGACCTCGCTTGCGAGGGGCCCCGGCCCCCCGGACGTACTCGACATGTTTTCCCCCTGGGCCGCGCCTGGATGCGGGCGGCGGGGCGCAGCTTACCGGAGCGGATCAGGCCAGGGCGATGCCGATGCGGGTAAGGCGCTGCAAGGTGCTGTACCTGGAGCCGCGCGAGGAGGTCGCCTTCGACCTGGGCGCGCTCCTGGCGGGCGGTGATGGCATCGCGCGGACGCACCGCTGGGTGGCGCTGGCCCCGCATGTCGGCCGCGAGGTCGTGATCGATGCGGCAGCCGTCCACGCCATCGCCGGCCTGGGGCCGGAGCGCTGGGTCGAGGAAGCATCGCTGCCGCAGCATGTGCGCCTGGCGTTGCCGGGCTTGCTGCAGGCGGGACTGGTAGTGTCCGACGCACCCGCGCACGGGACCATGCAGGCACGGGATGCCGCACTGCGGGCGGCGCACTGGCATCCACTGGCCGCGTTGGCCCAGGCGTTCACGCGCTGGGATGCGGTGGATTCGAGCGAGGCCATGCGTGCGGCGGGAACGCGCACGGCCGGCCAGCTGCGCCAGGCGCTGGGACCGCCGCCCCCCGAACGCATCGTGCCGCCCTCCGCGGGCGCGCCGTTGCCGCTGCCGGTGCCTGCGCCTGGACCCTTCGACGCACTGCTGCGCCGGCGTGCCACCTGCCGCAACTTCGACCGGCAGCGTGCCCTGCCGGTCGCACAGCTGTCGCAGCTGCTGCATCGGGTATTCGCCGCGCAGGCTCAGGTGCGCGTCACCGGCGACACCGCCTTCCTGAAGAAGAACAGCCCCTCCGGTGGCGGCCTGCATCCGGTGGAGGCCTACCTGGTCGTGCGCCAGGTCGAAGGCATGGCCCCGGGCCTGTTCCACTACGACCCGGTGGACCACGCGCTTCGTCCGCTCCCGTCCCCGGCCGAGCCGCTGGACGAGCTGGTGCTGGCGGCTGTCGCCGGCCAGGATTGGTTTGCCGGGGCGCACGTGATGGTGGTGCTGGCGCCGCGCTATGCACGCAACTTCTGGAAGTACCGGCGCCACGCGAAGGCCCACAAGGCGGTCGTGCTGGAGGCGGGCCACCTGTCCCAGACGCTGTACCTGGCAGCGACCGAGGCCGGCCTGGCGGCCTACGTCACCTGCGCCATCAACGAAGCCTGCCTGGATCGCGCCTTCGGGTTGGATCCGCTCAACGAGGGCGCGCTGGCAGTGTGCGGCCTTGGATGGCGTGCACCGGTGATGGAGACGATGGAGCTGGATCCGCTCGGCGCGGCCTGGCCGCCCTGACCGGAGGCCGCGGGGCGGACACCGGATGCGTGCCGGCCCCACGGACCGGCACCGCATCGCCCTGCTTACTTGCGCACGTCCTGCGTATGCGAGCCCAGCGCCTGGGCCAGCCCCGGCACGCCGTCGGCGCCGGCCGGCACGGTGATGCTCGAGCCGGACAGGTCTTCGCCGATCGGCTGCACCCGGCCGCCCAGGCACTGGCCCAGGAAGCCCTCGGTCACCGCGTTGAAGGCCTTGTTGTTCTCCGGGCGGGCGAAGCCGTGGCCCTCGTCGGGGAACAGCACGTAGGTCACCGGGATGTCCTTGGCCTGCATCGCCTGCACGATCTGGTCGCTCTCGGCCTGCTTGACCCGCGGGTCGTTGGCACCCTGGCCGATCAGCAGTGGCTTGCGGATCTGGTCGGCGCGGGTCAGCGGCGAGCGCTCGGTCAGCCAGGCACGACCCTCCTCGGTGCGCGGGTCGCCCATGCGCCGGGTGAGCTGCTCGAAGAAGCTGGCCCAGTACGGCGGCACGGTGGCCAGCAGGGTGTTGAGGTTGGACGGGCCAACGATGTCCACGCCGCAGGCGAAGGTGTCCGGGGTGAACGCCAGTCCGGTCAGCGTCGCGTAGCCGCCGTAGCTGCCGCCCATGATCGCGACCTTGTCGGCGGTGGTCACGCCTTCGCCCACCGCCCACTGCACCGCGTCGATCAGGTCCTCGTGCATCTTGCCGGCCCACTCGCCGTCGCCGGCATTGGTGAAGGCCTTGCCGAAGCCGGTGGAGCCGCGGAAGTTCACCGTCAGCACCGCGTAGCCGCGGTTGGCCAGCCACTGGTCGTAGCTGCTGTAGCCGTAGCTGTCGCGCGCCCACGGGCCGCCGTGCACCAGCAGCACCATCGGCACCGGCTGCTCGGCCTTGCCGTCGGCGTTGGTGTCGGCGTGCGCGGGCAGGGTGAGGTAGCTGACCAGGGTCAGGCCGTCGCGCGACTTCAGCTCCAGCGGCCACATCGGCTGCAGCGGCTTGCCCTCCAGCGCCGGGCGCGCGGAGAACAGGCGGGTGAGGGTGCCGCCCTGGCCGGGCGTGCGGTCGTAGCGGTAGTACACCACCGGCGATTCGGCGGCCGAATAGGCGACGATCCAGGTGCGGTCATCGAGCGTGCGCGCGTTGACGCCCGCCTCGCCCGGGCCGATGCCCTCCAGCACCTCCAGGTCCGCCGCCAGCGCATCGCCGACCGGCTTCCACTCCTCGCGCAGGTAGTTCACCGACACCGCCTGCAGCTGGCCGGTGCGTGGGTCGGTCAGGCCACCGCCGATGTCGGCGCGCGCGTCCTCGGCCAGCAGGGTGCGCTGGCCGCTGGCGCTGTCCACCGCGTACACCGCAGCGGTGTCTCGCTGGCGCGAATCGGCCAGGTACAGGGTGTTGCCGTCGTGGGTCAGGCCCAGGGTGGTGGTGGTCAGCACGTCCTCGAACGGTATGTCGTCGACCTTTTCCCAGCCGTCGCCGGCGCGGCGCAGCACGTCCATGCCACCGTCGGGGCGGGCGCGCTGGGCGTAGCGCAGGCCGTAATCGCCGTCGACCAGGTAGCCGGCGATCTGCTGCGTGTTCTTCTCCACCAGGGTGCGCTGGCCGCTAGCCAGGTCGACCCGGTACAGGTCGTGCCACTGCGCATCGCGGTCGTTCATGCCCACCAGGATGCTGTCCGGGTGCGCATGGCTGACACCGACGACCTGCGCGGTGGTGCTCTCGAACGGAGTGAGGTCGCGGGCCTCGCCACCGGTGAGGTCCACCGCGTACAGGTGGAAGTCCTCGTCGCCGCCGGTGTCGCGGAGGTACAGCAGGGTGTCCGGGCGGAACGACCAGAAGTAATTGCGGATGCCACGTGCATCGTCGCGGGTGACCGCGCGCGCGGCGGACGGATCGTCCACCGGCGCCACCCACACGTTGAGCACGCCGTCCACCGGCGCCACCCAGCTGAGGTACTTGCCATCGGGGCTGATCTGCACGCCGGCGCGTTCCGGGTTGCCGAACAGGGCATCGCGCGGGATCAGTTCCACTTCCTTCGGCGCGGCCGGCGCCTCGGGGGCGGCGGCGACCGGTTCGGGCTCGCCCCTGCAGGCGGCCAGGGCGAGGGCGAGTCCGGCGACAAGCAGCTTGGTGCGGTGCATTGGGGGCTCCAGCGCGTGCCGGGATGGCAGCGGAACCGGCACGCTAGCGCGGCCCCCGGCGGGCGTCGAC